>CANHTV010000190.1 GCA_947463285.1 Verrucomicrobiaceae bacterium
CTGGTGTGGGCACGGTGTCAGGATGACGAAGCAGTGCGGTTTCCTCGATTTGTTCTACGATCACATCCACCCACTTGAGCTTTTGCGCATCGTCGGCAAACTCGCTCCAGTCGCCTGTGGAGGTTTTTTTATACATGCGCTTGATGAATTCATCACGAGTGATGCCCATCTTTTGAGCGACGGGATCAGCCAGACGACGCCACCACTCTTCGAGGTCCTTCACGTTTTCACGATGCTGGGTGAGGTTGCCCATGACGCCAACACTGAGCTGATGATGCATGATGATGGCGTTGGGGTAGGCGAAGGATTTTTTCGCCTGCGTGGTGAGGCAGGCCGCCATGCTCGCCGCGAAAGATTTGACCACGACATACACCGGAGCTTTGGAGCCATGCATGGCTTTGAGGATCTTATAACCCGCCATCACACTGCCACCGGGAGAGTCGTCGATGACGATAAAGATCGGGGCTTCAGCATCGCGATTATTGAAGTAGGCGATGCGGTCGGCGGTGCTGTCAGCCGTCTTCGATGTAATGACACCATTCAGAGCAATGGTGCGGTCTGAAAGGACGAGCTTTTTCCCCTGGAGCGGTTCTTGGGGATAGGCTGGCGCTTTACCGACCGCATAAGTCCGGGCTTCGAGCTCCTTTTGCTGAAGCTCCATTTGCAGGCTGAGTTCCGAAGTCTTGCGGCGGATGAGATTCTCATCTCGGCGCATGTTAAAGCCTTCCGTATCCACCTCGTTTTTGGCGATAGCATACTCCAGCATCAGTCGCTCGTTTTTTCGACGCAGCTCGAGCAGGGCCGGATCATCTTTGAGGCGACGCTCCACCTCGGCGGCATCGAGCTTCAGTTTCGTCTCCTCCATTTGGAGCTGGATCTCGGCGATAGCACGTTTTCTCTCAGCAAGTTTTTCATCGAGCTTGGCCTGCTCCAGCGCAGTCTGGGCGGCGATCCTCTCACGCTCAGCCACCAGCTTGGCAGTCTCAGCTTTGATGGACTCCAGCGGATCAGGCTTGGCGGGCTCAGCCGGTTTGGCTTCAGATTTGGCCACCGATTCAGCAGCCGGTTTGGCGGTGGCTTCAGGCTTGGTTTCCTGAGCCCGTAGCGGTAGGGAGACGGCGAGAGCCAGAATTAAGGTGGCAGGTAGGAGTCGGTGCATAGCAGGTTCACTATACACCTTTTGAGAAAGAGAAACCAAAGTTCACTGAACCAACTTTTATCTCCGCAGGCCCTGCACGCGTGACTGCATGTCTTCGAGGATGGGCGCGAGTTCCATCTTGGTCTTGAGGGGGGCTTCCCGCAGAAACAGAATGGGATCATCAGCGATCATTTTCTCCATGAACTCGCGATCCTGCTCAGCCAGGCGATCCCCTTCCTTGTTGTTGCCGCGCATGTTTTTCATGTCGCCTCTCATGCGGGTGACGATGCGCTTCCGTTCCTCCTCAGGCATGGCTTTGAGACCTTTGTCGATGGTTTCAAAAAGCGGCTCGATGGTGCGATTGACGTATTCCTTTTTCTCATCTTCCGACAGGGAATTGAAGAACTTGTCGAGCGACTCCTGGGCATCTTCACGTAGACTTTTGCGGTGGCCAATGTCCAGTCGCTGATAGTTCATGATCACCTGTGCGAGGTATTGTCGGCGTTTGTCATCGCTGAGGGTGTCACCTTTCAGCCATGGCGCAGATTCCACCAGATCAATGACCTTTCCCGGCCATGAGACGAGATGATCCGTCTCATGCATCACGACAGCCACAGCTGACCAGATCAGAGCAATCAAAAAAGCGGCCGTGAGCCAGATGCGCTTGAGTTTCATGCTTCAGCGTTTCAGACGTTTCGAAATGATTCCGATGAACTCGCCCGCCTCCTCGACACGGAGCTTTTGCGTCACGAAGAAATACGCCACAGCTGCGACCGTCACCGTGGCCCCCAGCGAGCCAGCTTGCATGATGAATGCCATCTTCGCCCAGCCTGCGAGTAGGGTAAACTTTGCCGCGAGGCAAACCCCCGCCATGAGCGCGACACCGGCCATCAGCTTCATCAAAACCTGCGTCAGCGAACGTGTCTCAAGCCCACCGGCAAACTTTCTCATGAAGAGATACAGCGTAGCAAAGTTGACCACCAAGCCCAAAGCCGTAGCCCAAGCCAGCGCCGTGTGATCCCAGTGTAGGACAAAGACCGTTAGCGCATTCAGCGAAGCCGTCATCACGATGACACCGAGGCTGGCGATCATGGGAATGAAGCGTTTACCGATCGTGTAGAAACTCGGCTGTAGAACCTTGATGGCCGCATAAAACACCAATCCAAAGGCATAAGCCTGAAGCGGCCCCGCCGTGGCAGCGACATCAGCCGCTGTGAATTTTCCGTGTTCAAAGAGAATGGAAACGATCTCATAAGCCAGCAGCGAAAGCCCTACAGCACTTGGCAAAGTCAGGAACAAAACCAACCGCAAACCTTTCGCCAAGGCGCCACGGAACGCAGGCGTCATGCCTTCCGTCGCCAGCCGTGAGAGCATCGGCAATGTCACCGTCGCGACAGCAACACCGAAGAGCCCGAGCGGAAGCTGCTGGAGCCGCTGAGCGTTAGCCAGCCAGGCGCTGGCGGATTCTGCGCCGGGAGTGCATGAGGCAAAGATGGAATTCAAAAAAACCCCGATCTGCGTGCCTCCTGCGGCAATCAATGAAGGCCACATGAGATGTAGCACCTCGCTCACGCCCTTGTCTTTCCAGCCAAAATCCAAGCCAAATTTGAAGCCGATCTTTTTCAGGGAAGGAATCTGAATCGCGAGCTGCATGACTCCACCAATCAGTGTGCCTATAGCAAAACCGGTCAGCCCTTTCTCCGTGATCTGACCTGCACGGAAGCCTGGGTCCATCATCCAAGCCACGACAACACCACCGACGATGCAGCCGAGGTTAAAGAAAGCCGAAGCGACCGCTGGAATAAAGAAGACCCGCTTCGAATTCAGCATCCCCATGACCAGCGCCGTCACCGAGACGAGCGTAATGAACGGATACATAATGCGCACCAACTCCGTGCAAAGCGCGATGCTCTCGGGATTCTTCCAACCTGGATTCAGCAGCTTCACCAACCAAGGTGCCACCGCGATGCCCGCCATCGCCACCATGCTCATGAAGCAGATGGAAAGCGCCAGCATCTTTCTCCCGAGCACCCAGGCAGCTTCATCGCCCTCATTCTTGATCTTCTTCGTGAAGGTCGTGACAAAGGCCGTTGAAAGCGCGCCTTCAGCAAAGAGGTCGCGCAGCATGTTAGGCGTGCGAAAAGCTGCCGTGAAGATGCCCGTGAAATGGGCACCAAAAAGCCCATTCAGAAGCTGATCGCGAACCAACCCTAGCACACGGCTGCAAAGAATGGCGATGGAGACGATGCCCGTACTTTTGGCTTGGGAGGCTGATTCTTTTTTAGGCTCGCTCATGGACGGGTTAGTGATTGATCGAAGCCCGGCGGAGCTTGTCCATCATGGCGATGCCCATGCCGTGCTCGAACATCGGCTCGGCGATGATTTCATCGACACCCAGCTGATCGAGGGCACGCAAGATGTAAAAGAAGCGCACCGCAGCCTCCGGCAGCTTGCCATTTCCAGGACTCAGGACCATGATTTCCTCAAACTCTGTGAGGTCCAGATAACCATCTTTTTCCTCACCTCGGTAACTCATCAAGGCATAGCGCTTGCCCTCGACTGGCGTGAAGTCACTGGGTTTACTGAGCAGGCGCAGCGGTGTGCGCGGGGCGTAGTGGCTGGCGAGCTGGCCTGGTGCCTCCGTGGCTTCATCGATCACCGTGCGGGTTTCGACTTTCACTTTGCCGAAGGCTTTCAGATCCTCCGGCGTGATCGGCCCTGGGCGCAAAATGGTGATGAAGTTTTTCGGTGAGCCAGCCTCGATCTTGATGATGGTGGACTCCAGGCCATGCATGCAGGCCCCGCCATCAATGATGAGAGGAATACGCCCATCCAGCTCCGCTTGCACCGCAGTTGCGGACGTGGGACTGATGGAGCCGAAGCGATTGGCGCTGGGAGCAGCCAGCGGTTTATTGAGATGCTGAATGACTCGTTTAAAAACAGGATTCGAACTCACACGTACCGCCACGTTTGGAAGACCAGCCGTGACCATGTCAGGCACGCAGGCTTTTTTCGGCAGGACCAAGGTCAGCGGACCGGGCCAGAAGCGCTCGATCAGTTGAATGACCACTTTCTGAATGTCCGCAGGCACATCAGCCACGGTATCGAGCTGCTTTTTATCGGGCAGATGAACAATCAGCGGGTCAAACGTCGGACGCTCCTTGGCTTCAAAGATCTTGGCCACAGCGGTGGGATTCAAGGCATCAGCCGCCAGCCCATAGACCGTCTCCGTTGGTAAAGCGACGACATCCCCAGACCTCAAGAGCCGCCCGGCCTCCTCCACGGCAGCATGCATGAGAGGCGGTAAATCAGTGGGCAGGGTGGTGGTGGTCATACAAGGAAAATCAGGCTTCTTTGCGCTTGAGCTGCGGGAAAAGGACGACGTCGCGGATGCTTTCGGCGCCGGTGAGCATCATGATGAGGCGATCAATGCCGATGCCGATGCCGCCTGCGGGGGGCATGCCGTGCTCCAGGGCGAGGAGGAACTCTTCGTCGATCTTCTGCGTCTCTTCGCCAGCCTGATCGAGCAGGCGCTGGCGCTGGACGATGGGGTCGTTCAACTCGGAGTAACCCGGGCTAATTTCCTGACCGTTGATGATGAGTTCATAGACATCCACGACGCTGTCATCAGCCACATTTTGTTTGGCGAGAGGCACGAGTTCCTTCGGCACGTGGGTGACAAAGGTGGGGTTGAAGCTCTTCTCCTCAACCAGCTTCTCAAAAGCCTTCTGATCGAGTTCGTGATGCTCATCGCCGGCATGGATTTCATGCACGCCGAGGCTTTGCGCACGAGTGACTTTTTCTTCCTTGCTGAGGTTGAACCAGTCTTCACCGGCAGCGCCTTTCACGAGATCGCGATACGAGGCACGCTTCCAGGGACGGGTGAGGTCGATGGTTTTGGTGACGTTGCCTTCTTCATCTTTGTGCTCGATGACGAGCCCACCACAGAACTTCTCCGCGAGGTGGCAGATCATGCCTTCCACGAGGTCGGCCATCTGCTCAAAGTCGGCATAGGCCCAGTAAGCTTCCAGCATGGTGAACTCAGGATTGTGACGACGTGAGACACCTTCGTTGCGGAAGTTGCGGTTGAGTTCGAAGACACGGTTAAAGCCCCCCACGAGCAGTCTTTTCAAATACAGCTCCGGGGCGATGCGCAGATACATCTTCTGATCGAGCGCATTGAAGTGCGTCTCAAACGGACGTGCCGCAGCTCCGCCGGGAACGTCCTGCATCATCGGCGTCTCCACTTCCAGGAAATCGCGACCATGAAGAAAGGCGCGGATCTCGGCGACCATCTTGACGCGGGTGACGAAGACCTCGCGGCTGCGATCATTGGAGATGAGGTCCAGGTAGCGCTGACGATATTTGATCTCCTTATCAGCGATGCCGTGCCACTTGTCTGGCAGAGGGCGCAGGGCTTTGGAGAGTGGCGTGAGTTCCTTCACATGAATGGAGCGCTCGCCCTTTTTCGTGATGAAGGACTGCCCCACCACGCCGACGAAGTCACCGATATCGACGAGGTCCGTGAAAAGCGCGTAGGCATCGTCGCCCACATCGCTCTTGCTCAGGTAGCATTGGATGCGGCCGGAGATGTCGCCGATGTCAAAAAAACAGGCCTTACCCATCACGCGGCGCGAGAGCACACGACCTGCCACGCGGACATCCAGCCCTTCGACGAAGTTTGCCTTCAGGGCACCGGGATCATGACTGACCTCAAACTTACCGCCAAAGGCTGCGATGCCACGTTTCTGAAGCTCATCGAGCTTGGCACGGCGGAATTGCAGGAGTTCGGATTCGGTAGGTTCGGGGGCGGATTGCATGATCAGACAAAGAGTGGGCGGAGTCTTTAGCCAGTTGCAGCCAGTTTGCCACCGCAAACCGCGAATCCACCTCGTGATCAGGCCGCTGACGCGAGCTGATCACGCATTTTTCTGGGCAATGAAGCGAAAACCAATTGATAGGAGTGATCAATCAAATCACGAACCAGAGGGGCCGTCACGCGTCCGCCCAGCGTGATCGTATTCCAGTGACGCTTGTTCATGTGAAAGCCGGGCTGAATGTCTTCATAGCGATCACGCAGCTCGATGGCGCGATCAGGATCACATTTCAGATTCACCGTGGACGGAAACTCATCAGGCGTGGCGAGGGCGAACATCTTCCCGCCCACCTTATAAACCAGCACATCAGGGCCAAAAGGCGTCGTTTCCTCCACATGCGGCAGGGAGAGGCAGTAGGCGCAAAAGTCGGCAAGATTCATGGGAGCAGCTTTCTGTTATACCCTGTGTCATCAGAATTTGTAACTGTCGAACATCAGGAGTGGTGGAGTTCTGGGGTTTTGGAGCCAAGACTCCATCGCTCCGACACTCCACCTGTCGATGTCATAAACTTGGTAATACTCAGCCTACCTAGCTCTGCCACAAGCCTGCCGCTGAAAATAGATGAATCTTTATCCCCGGCGGGGAGTTTGAGGTGGCCGCATGAAACACCTCGTCGTTCTCTTTAGTCTTGTGTCATTCGTCACCGCTAGTTTGGCCACCACACCCGTGCCGCGTGAATGGGTGGTCGAAGGCGTGAAGCGTGAGGGCCTGGTGCATGTGCCTGCTGCCGCGAAAACGCAGCCGTCTCCTGTGGTCTTCGCCTTTCATGGTCATGGCGGCAACATGCACAACGCCACCCGCATGTTTCCCATCCATGAGCTGTGGCCGGAGGCGATTGTCGTGTTTCTCCAGGGGCTGAACACACCCGGCAGACTGACCGATCCTGAAGGTAAAAAACCAGGCTGGCAGAGTACGTCCGGCATCCTGGGAGATCGTGACCTCAAGCTCTTCGATGCCGTGCTGGCGAGCCTACGGGCGGACTATCAGGTGAATGACAAACGCATCTACTCCACCGGGCACTCCAACGGCGGCGGCTTCACCTACCTGCTGTGGGCGGAGCGCGGTGATGTCTTCGCCGCCATGGCTCCATCCGCTTCAGCC
>CANHTV010000191.1 GCA_947463285.1 Verrucomicrobiaceae bacterium
ATTCTCGGCGCGATGGACTGGCTGGCGCAGAACCCTACCAAGTGCCAGCACATCGAGATGGAGACTTACACCTGGGAGGTGCTGCCTGCTGAAATGCGCGCCGGCGATGTGGTGGATCAACTGGTGAAGGAATATGACTGGACGCTGGCTGAAATGCGGGAGCGACAGCTGGCCTGAGTCCGCCCGCCAGTTCCATCTTGCAGGGGTGTTCAGGTGGCCGCACTGTTGCCGCATGGAAGCCAAAGATTCAGCCCCTCAAAAGCCCGCTGGCCTATGGTCTGAACTGCGTGCAGTTCTGGATCTGATTCTGGATTTCTCTTTTAAGCATTTTGTGACGCCGCGTCTGATCCGCCTGCTCTATGCCTTGAGCCTGCTTGCGGCCGTTTTGGCGACACTGACCTGGATGTTCAGCGGTTTCAGCCAGGGGCTGCTTCACGGGCTGTT
This sequence comes from Verrucomicrobiaceae bacterium, assembly GCA_947463285.1. GTDB lineage: Bacteria > Verrucomicrobiota > Verrucomicrobiia > Verrucomicrobiales > Verrucomicrobiaceae > Prosthecobacter. The sequence continues at coordinate 445 of CANHTV010000191.1, forward strand.
TAACTTCGTCACCGGCCCCGTGGCGTTTGTTCTTTATGTTTTGAGCGCGCGCGTGGTGATGGAACTCATTTTGGCCATCTTCCAGATCGCTGAAAAGCTGCGGGAAAAATAATCTACCCCACCGGCGTGTGTCGCGTTTCAATGCACGAGCCAGCAGGTTGTGGTTCAACGTGTAAAATAATATTGACGTTTAATGCTGGGAATCAGCAATCTACAGCAGCCTTCAAAAATCAGGGCTAAAAACAATATGAATCCAATCCAACCCGTAAGTAAGCTCAATCTGTTAATACTCTGCTTGCTTTGTTTCTTCAGCTTCTCGTCTACATCAAAAGCTGAAGATTTGAGTGATGAAGAAGTCATTGCAGAGGCAATGGCAGAACTACAAAGATTAGCGGATAAGATTGAGAGCCTGGAAGAACTGATCGAGGATGCAGAAGCTTACGGAGAGGAGCCATATAATTGGACCGATGACGGTGAATATATGACGGGCAATGAAGCTGTGGAAGCCTGTGAGAACACCATTGAAAATAGCGTCAATGATGCGCTGGAAATCCTGGATGGATTACGTGAATACTATAACGAAAACCCTGAGTTTGCGATTTAATTTTTCCATACAAAAATTACACGAGCGTGAAAAATTATAAGTATGTCATTGCTCTGAGTGTTCTATCCACTCTGAGCCTAGGTTATTGGATCGCTGAGTCTGACTTTACCACTCCTCCGGCGATTATTAAAGAAACACCAGATCGCGAAGTATCAAAACTTGAAGGTCTAGAAAGTCCTTCGAGTTTACTAGATACTAACCCTGCTTTGGATCAGAAATCTGATAAACTTTCAAAGTTAAAAGCTGTTATAGATCGTCAGCGCCAAAATCATGTGCCGCTGCCATGGGAATCTTCGGATAAAAGTGTGGAAAAATTCACTCGAAATTCTTGGGAATTTAAAAGAGCGTCATACTTGCAATTCCTCAATGATATGAACCTATCTGCTGAAGAAGTCCAAAAAATTGAAAATCTCATTTTGGATCGTGAAGTCTCATTGGCGAAGGTTAATCGTAAATTGGATCAAGCAGCTTTTCTGTCGCCAGAAAGTAAACGCCTTAAAGAAGAAGCGAAAAAAATTGCAGACGAAGCTGATTCTAAAATCGCCGAAATCATTGGAGAGAATCAGTTGGACGAACTCAAAAGATGGGAAGGCTCAAAAATTGAAAGAAAAACTGTAGAAAAACTGACAGCTAGTTTGGAGAAAAATTTCCCCATGACGCCAGAACAGGAACAGAGTGTTTTAAACACTCTGCATGCAGAGCGAAAAATGAAGGTGCTGCCATCAGGAAGCACCAATCCTTTGTTTGAACAGGGTGAAAGCTATAGAAAGAAGGTGCTTGATAAACTGAGCAATATCCTAAGTAGCGACCAACTTAACGCTCTCGACGACATCTTAAGGCGAGAAAATGCAAGGTGGCAAAGAGGCCCCTGACTGATATAAGTGGAATGTCCTCTTGGTGCTCAACTTTATCGAACGACGCATTTCAAAGCTCTGGCCAGCAGGTTTTGCGTGATGCGCTGGACGCGTTTGTCGCTGCCATGAGGCCGCGAATAGTGGCTCCACACAGGCATCTGGCCTGGTGGTTTGCTGAGGCCCTGCGCCCACCAGATGGTAGAGGCGTTGAAGATGAAGTTACCCTTTGGACCATCAAAAATCACGGCCTGCCATTGCTGCGGATTGCGTCCGCCTTGGAAGGCTGTGCCTGTGGCCACGATCTTGAGCCCTGGGAGATCCGCAGGGGCATCACCATGATATTCCCAGCCGATCATGCCGGGGATCGAGTCGCCCTTTTTCATGCCGGTGCCTTCAAAGAGCCAATGATCAGGCATCGTGCAGATCCAGTCGCCACCACCATTCACAGGGTCGATGTTGCGGACACCCATGAGGTAGCCTTCATCGGGGCCGCGATGCGGATACGGTCCGTGTTCTTTCTCACGGTCGGCGGCGTATTTGTAGTCACCTCCATACGGTCCGCCTCGGAAGATGCGGCGGTTGGGAGCGCCATCAGCGTTGGCAGAAAAGGGAGAGACCCAGCAGACGGAATTGCCGGAGAGGAAAAGCAGATTCACCCCCGCATCACGCATCTTTTCTACGCTCTGATACTGGCGGATGTCCCAGTATTCATCATGCCCAATGCTGATGAAGGCCTTACACTTTAAGCCGCGATCCGGGGTGATCATGTCGCTGTTTGAGCAGTAGCTCACATCGTATCCCTGCTGCTCCAGCCAATACGCGGCGGGAAACTCGAAGCAGAGCCATTCACCACTGCCGACTGACTGCGGATTTTCATAGATCTGGGCGTATTTGGCATAGGGTCGGTCAAAGCTGACATCTGACCATGAGCCCTGATTTCCCTTGGGATCTGTGTAGAGTGAGTCATCATCCGGCCAGCGGTTGTAGGCCTGCCAGGTGTTGTCGCTGCATTGGAGTAAAACATCCGCAGGTCGGTCATCCGTGACGATAAAGACGATGTAGCTCTGCCAGTAAGGCTCGTCAGCGCTGGTGGGCAAGGTCGTGAGGCGTGCGAGATAAACACCACTCAGCCAGTCCGCCGGAATTTGGAGGGCAGTAGTGGTCGTCCAGTGGCATTCACGGAGTCGCCTTTCGCCGATCTCCGGCACGGCTTGTCCGTTGCCTTCGAGAGGTCCCAACTCCATCATCAAACGTGCGCCTTTGCCTGCATAATAGCCGGTGCGGAAGATCTCTATCTTGAAGCGCGAGACAGGACGCGTGCTGACTTTGAAGTCGATGATTTCACCCGCCTTCACCGACTGCCGGGACGCGTAGCCTTCGATCACGGGCGAGCGAAAGCCGCCTGACTTGTCCAGCTTCATGCGGGTCAGTTGCCAGTCGTTGGAGCCGGGCCGGGCGTTTTCTTGTTGGATCAGATTCATCTCAGCGGAGGAATAAGCGCCCATGATTGCGCTCCTTTCGCTCAGGATGATTCCTTGCCAAAGACGGCGGCATTCAATCCCTGCTGCAAGGCGCTTAGCGCCTCTTTATCGCGGATTTTATCGCCATTTACGGTCTGGATGTAGATGGCATCGATGGCGACGCCTTTCTCCGTATTGATGCGGGCATGAGTCACGCTCAGCGCCAGACGTCCGATGGTGATGAAGATGTCATAAAGCAGGCCGAGGCGGTCAACGACCTGTAATTCAGCCACGGTGTGGTCCGGTGACACTTCATTATTCAGCAGCACTCGCTGAGGGATCTCAGCCATGACTTCATCAAAACCTGGAATCGCTTTTCGCGTCGAGGCAATGGCGGCAGCGAAGTCGAAGTCCTGCTGAAGGAAGGCGTCCCGCACCGCCTGCTCCACGCGCTGACGTGCGCTCTTGTTCGTCACGGCGGCGAAGTTGGTGTTGCAGATGCGAAACATGTCCAGGACCAGATGATCGCCGCGCTGATACAGATCAGCGCTGAGAATATTGATGCCTTGGGCCGCGAGAGCCCCGGAAATACGGGCCAGCAGCAGATGACGATCCCAGCAGGTCACGGTCAGCTCGCTGTAGCCCTGCTCCACATGGTCTTCCCAAGTCATCACCGGCAGCAGGCCGGATTCGGCATCCTCCTGAGTCAGCTGGATGAAAAACTGGCGGAACTGGCGAATGTGCGCGGAGATCTGTGGAGGCTCGCGGAAATTGAAATAGCTCCGAGGCATGTGCTCAAAGTGGGCGCTGATTTCCAGGCCGTATTCCTGGCCGAGCTCCTTGCTGACAGTGGCTTTCAGCTCATCCATCGGCACCGCGACACGACGCATGAAATCAGCAGGCGCATCCAGGTATTGCAGGGTGTTGTGATACAGCTGCCGGATGGAGGCTTCCTTGTAGCCTGACCAGCTGGCCTCGCTCGTGCCTTTGGAGTCGGCGTAAGTCATGACCAGAAGTGTGTCGAGGTACTCCTTGGTCTTCACAATGGCGGCAAACTCCTCGATGACCTGTGGGTCCTCCAGATTTGACGTCGTGGCGGTGCGATACATCAAGAGATGATTGTCCACCAGGAAGAGCAGCATCTTGCGGCGCTCACCTTTGATCGAAAGACGGCGGCAGACGGCATCCGCCATGACGGTACTTTCCGCATCATGAGCCTTCGCATTCGCCGCGCGACCGGCATCATGCAGAAGTAGTGCCAGATAAAGAATGGCAGGCTGATGCAGATCGTGAAAAAGATGCTGATAAAGCGCCACGGCAGGATTCGGCGGACCACTGAGTTCATCCAGCTTGTCCAGCGTCCGCAGTGTGTGCTCGTCTGCCGTGTAGCGGTGAAAAAACTCATGCTGAACTAGGCATGTCAGAGCACCAAACTCCGGCATGTAGCGGCCCAAGAAACCGACGCGATGCATCTGCCGCATCACGCGGGCGACATCACCCTTTCTGGACAAAATCGCCAGGAAAGTCTCACGGGCGACCTTGTTGTAACGGTAGCTCACATTCACCAGCCGGAAGCTTTCCTGCATGAGCTGGAAAATTTCAGGACTCAGGCGCAGGTGCCGCTGTTGCGTGTGTGAAAAGCAGCGCATGAGCTGGGTCGGATCATCCTTGAAGATGTTCTTATCCTCGGTGAAAAGGCGCTCATTTTTGGCGATGAATCCGTCAAACTTCTCCACGCGTTTTTGCGCAGCCTTGCGCCGCACCATGAAGCTGAGAAGTCCTTTGCGCGTGCTCTCATCATCCAATGCCTGAAGGTGAAAGCGATCCATCACCTCACTGCTGCGCTGGAGCACATCCCGAGTGGCGCGGTAGTAATCACGCATGAAGGCTTCAATGCGGCGGAGAATGCGTTTGTGGCGATAGCCCAGATTGGTGGCAACCTGCCCCTGAAGGCGCAGCGTCAGCATGTCGCTGGCGCGCCGCTCGGTGTAATGCATTTCATTACGCGTGCGCAGGATCAGGTCATAGGCTTGCTCCAGCTCACGCCAGCCAGCATGAGTGAGCAGGTCTTTTTTCACCAGGTCTTTCGGGTCCAGTGTACCCAGCTTGGCATAGGCCATCCAGATGAGGTTTTGATAGTCGCGCAAGCCCCCGCAGCCGTTCTTCACATTCGGCTCCTGCACACAATGGGTGCCGCCATGTTTGGCGTGACGCGTTGCCAGATCTTCCTGCCTCAACTTTAGAAAATCACCTTCTCGACCCTTCATGCATTCACCATCAAAGCGGGCGCGAAATTCTTTAAAGGCGGCGTCCTGGCCACAGAGAAAGCGGGCCTCCATCAACGCTGTCTTCGTCTGCATGTCTTCATTGGCCAAACTCAGGCAGTCTCCCACGCAGCGGGTGCCCTGGCCGACCTTGAATTTCAGATCGTAAAAAAACAGTAGGTAATCACCGATGAGGCGGGCCACATCCGGTGCGATCTGGGAGCTGTTCCCTGGCAGCATGAAGGTCAGGTCAATATCGCTGCCAGGGCTCATCACACGTCGTCCATAGCCACCGTGCGCCACGACGCTGATATTCACCTTGGCACGAGTTTCAGGTTTCAGGGCTGCCAAGCTCTCCGCCCAGAGCTGTCGCACGAGCAGATCAATCATATCCGAGCGCATCCGGCATACCTCCACACCGCCTAGACCGGCGCGATGTCGCTGCTTGATCCTCTGTTCTTTGAGCTTCAGGAAACGCTTACACAGCTTCAGTGTTTCTGTGCGACTGCGGGGCAGGTCACTTTCAGTGCCAAAAATTTTCTGCCCGACGGCTTGGAGGTGCTTTTGATATTCAGACTCGGTCATGTAAGCAGAGCCTCAAAAAGTAAGCAGTGAATGCACCGAGCCAGTGTGAGCCAACTTTTCCCGGCCCTCCAAAAAGGACAGCTCCACAAAAAAGGCTGAACCGAGCAACACTCCGCCAGCCTCAGCAATGAGCCGCAAAGCTGCATCCGCCGTGCCCCCCGTGGCCAGAAGATCATCCGCTAGGATCACACGTTCGCCGGGCAGGATGGCATCCAGATGCATCTCCACGCTGTTCGTGCCGTATTCGAGACTGTAATCAACGCCGCGTGTCTTCCATGGCAGCTTGCCCTTTTTTCTCACCGGCACAAAACCACACCCGAGCCGCTGCGCCATCATTGCCCCGAAGATGAAGCCGCGTGCGTCAATGCCCACGACCTTATCCACCTGCTGCCCAGCGAAGGGCTCGACCATGCCATCAATCGCCAGACTCAGCAGTCGGCCATCTGCCAGCACCGGCGTGATGTCCTTGAAAAGAATGCCCGGTTTCGGGAAGTCCGGCACATCACGGATGGCCGCGCGGAGTTGATCGAGAGAGTCAGAAAGCATGACGCGCCAGTCTGTGGGGCGGCTGCGGCGATGCAAGGAAGAGATGGTCCCATTTTTCGCCCCGAGTAGTCAGCCTGAGAGGGCAGGCATTACTCTGTCAGCTCGATCGAATGACTCGCTTGGTCTCTGGAAAACTGGAGTTCCAAGCTTTGCGCGCCGCGACGTAAATGCAGCAGATTGAGCTGATCCTTGAAGAGGTCACAGAACACCTCATGTCGCAGCGTCACACCCGAAAGGCAGGCGATCAGAGGCACCTCAAAGAAAAGCGTGACGGTGGGTGCGTCTGTTTTGGTATCTTCTATCTCGCGTCCCACCCATTGGATCTTTGCCGTTTTTCCCG
>CANHTV010000192.1 GCA_947463285.1 Verrucomicrobiaceae bacterium
ACTCGCCCTCGTTGATCCCAAGGAAAAGTGGCGGATCGCAGAGCTCGAAAAGGTGCTGAAAGTCACGTTCCGAGAGAACTTCAAATAAGGCTCAAGGCTTCAGCTCCACGTTCGCTACCCCCTGATTTCCGGGGTGAAGCAGGTTGTTGGAAAAATGCATCCCTCGCGGTCCCTTTTCACCGCCTGCGATGATGACGGCATACTTGTAGCGAGGCGGGCCGTTGCTTTGAAGCATGTTCCCCTGAACGATCACGTCAGTGAGTGGCGGATCATCCTCCTGCTGGCCGTTGTCGAACTTGAACGGTGAGCGCTCATCTCCCCAGATCCAGTGGGCGCTGCCGTGGCCAAAGTCTGAGATGATGTTGTTGGCGATGATGGAGCCGCCATCGGCATTCTCAGCATTGGCTCCAGCGCCGGGCATGAGGCCGATCGACCAAAGGCAGTTTTTGTGAAACTGATTGCCTGTGATGAGCACATTGCGACTGCCATGCATGGCTTTAATGCCCATGAAGCTGTTGGTGATGATGTTGTTGGAGACGATCACATGATCGTTGTGCAGGTCGATGCCCTGCGCGGCATTTTCGATGTGATTGCCCAGGATGCGTGTCAGGTCACTGACGGCGGGCGCAGTGACGATGAGTCCGCTGCCCTGCTGCCAGTTATCCGTGTAGCCGGCGTCCCAGGTCTGCTGGTTGATGAAGGTGCCTCTGACCGGATTCTTTTTCACCCAGTCGCCGAGCTTGTGCTTCGCTTTGATTTCAGGCGTCGGGATGAGGTTCTCCTCAATGATCCGATTTCCCTCGATCAGTGTGCCTGTGCTGTAGCTGATGCTGATGCCGGTGCCATCGGTGCAGTTGAAGGCGTAACCCCATTCCAAACTTTTCGTTCGGTCATCAATGGTCACTCGCATGTAGTTTCGCACTAGGCAGTGGCTGATGCGGCAGTCGCGGCTCTCGCGCAAAGTGATGGCTCCAGAGCGTGTTCGATTGTCGATCACCCGCACATTGTCGATGACGAGATCCCGGCATTTGATGGCCAGGATGCCTTCGTTGTTGGTTTCCATCTTTCCCTCTGGGCGGGTGAGCGTGAGATCTCGGATCTCGGCTCCTGTGGCGTTTTCGATCTCGATGATCGGTTGCTCGGCATTTTCCTGGATGATGCGTCCTGGGCCATACAAGCCGGAGCGCTCACCACGGATACGGATTTTTTCCTGGATGCGATGATCCCCGGCCGGGACAAAGAGCATCTGATTCGGGTGCGCCGCCAACGCAGCGTGAATGTTGGGATAAGAAGCGACGGATGGCTCGCCAGCCCTGGCTGCAAAAGCCAGTAGTGCCCATGAGATCAGAGTGAGTTTATGCATGAGGATGGATTACAAAGTCTGTGTGTGGCGTGCCTGCCGACGCGCCGGACGTATCGGTGTCGCCTTCGGGCCTGTGCTGACTTTACCACGCAGGTTCAGGCCTTCGCGGCTCGGCGTGCGGTGCCAGTCAGTCTCCAGTGTCGTCGCCGCCAGTTCGCGATCGACGTTTTTGGGCCCTGTCAGATAATCAAACAAGGCCTGGGCGATGACATGCAGGGCAATCTGATGCGTGCGACGCAGGGTTTCATGCAACCAGTCACTGAAGCTTAGGAACTCCGAAAAAGGCGAGGCGTCCTCGGCCCACATGAGCTTCAGCGTGCCTGAGAAATGACCGCTGTTTGCTACGATGTCCCAGTAGCGTGCAAAGCGCCTCATGCGCTGCATGTTAGGGAAGGCAATGTCGCGGGTGGACAGGATCTCGTAGGGAGGATGTGGCGCATAGACCATCTGATATTCCTCATCATGACGCACAATCGGTGTGCCACGCAGACGCTTTAAAATTCCGACCTGGATTTCCTGCGGGCCGAGTCTCACGAGCCGGTCAAAACCACGCCCAAAACTTTCCATGCCTTCTCCTGGCAGGCCGACGATGAGGTCCGCATGAATATGGACGCCCGTCTCTTCGTGCAGGAAGCGGAAGTTATCCTCCAAACGGGTGAGGTTTTGCCTGCGGCTAATGTTTTTGGAAGCCGTATCATCGAAGGTCTGGATGCCGACTTCAAACTGCACGGCTCCGGGTGGAAACTTTTTGATCAATTCGCGCAACTGTTCCGGCAGGCGGTCGGGCACCATCTCAAAGTGGAGAAAAAGTCCGTCACGCCAGCGATCTAGGAAGAACTGGAGAATGCCCATGCTCGTCGGCAGATGCAGGTTGAACGTGCGGTCCACAAACTTGAACTGCGTGGCCCCCCGATCCAGCAGGCGCTGCATTTCGGCCAGAAAAGCATCCGTCGCAAAGGCCCGCACCGGAATATCTAGCGAGGAAAGGCAGAATTCACAGGTGAAAGGACAGCCTCGTGAGGCCTCGACATAGATGACGCGATTCCTCAGATCTTCAGCCGAGTAAAGCTCGTAAGGCGAGGCCAGTTGATTCAGTGCCGGAAGCTCGGCGGCGATGATTTTCGGCAGGCTCGCAGCATCCTCGTTACCCAGCAGGTTGCGACAGACTTCGGCGAATTTCACATCGGCCTCGCCAGTGATGACATGATCTGCCAGTGCCACGATGTCCTGACCTTCCGTTTCATAAGAAACCTCAGGCCCGCCGAGAATGATGATCAAGTCAGGACGAATGCGTTTCAGCAAAGCCACCACTTCCGTCGTCTGCTCCACATTCCAAATGTAAACCCCCAAACCGACGATGCGTGGCGCATGATTCAGGATGGCTTCGACGATCTCCAGCGGCTGCTGATGGATGACAAACTCCGCCATGACCGTGCGCTCACGCAGATCCCCCAAATTCGCCATGAGATAGCGCAGCCCGAAGGAGGCATGGATGTATTTGGCATTGAGCGTGGCGAGAACGATGTCCGTCATGAGCCGTCAGTCTGGCGCTAGCTCATGGTTCCGGCAAATGGCACTTCATTTCAGCCATGGGAATATACCCAAGAGCGCACCCGGCAGGGATCGAACCTGCGACCAGAGGATTAGAAATCCACTGCTCTATCCACTGAGCTACGGGTGCCTGATAGTGAAGGCCGCGAGAGTCGTCTAAAATGGCCTGGCTTCAAGATGCAATTTAAGCAGCCAGCTTTGGCTGATAAATGCAGGCAGGATCATGCCTAGCGGTGATCTCATGCCTGGACGCTGCCGCCCACTGCCACCGTGCTTTTGGATCACCACGTGGCGGAAGTGATGGCCCTCGGTGGTTTTGATGGCAAAGGGTGCCTTGCCCACGAGATCTGCCATGTCACGGAAGATCATCTCGATGTCCTGCGGATCAGGCAGATCCGCGATACCGGCACGCCCGGTGGGAACGAGGAGGAAAACACTCCACCTGGCGGGTTTTAACTCACGGTTCGATTCATCGGGATGCCGATGCGACTGGGCTTCTGCACGGCAATGCTTGCAGGACAGGGCGCAGGCACGGGTGATTTCCCAAAAGACAAGGAAAGGACGCTCATCGAATCCATCACAATTCATGGAGCTGACTTGGGACCACTCGGGATTCATCAGAGGTGCGTTCATGGTTGAGATAAACGGCTCTTTGCTTCACGCATCCCGGCTGCCTGTGGTGAAAGCTGTGCTGATCTTGCGTCAGGAAGAGCCGAATTCCCAGTTGCCCCAGCTTCCGGCAGGGTGTCTGAATCGCGCGTGTTTTCTGTCTTCCGTCTGTATTTACTCCTAGCCCTGGCTGGCCTGACCTGTTGTGATCGTTCCAAGCCTGAACCCGAACCGGTGATCTCCGCCGAGATCGGGAATCCAGACAGCCTTGAAGGCGCGGGCTCGGTATGGGTGGCGGACCGTGAGGGGAAACCCGGACGTTTGTTTTTATGCGGCACGATCCACATCCTCAGAGAGGTGGATTATCCTTTGTCTACTGGCTACGAGGCCGCTTATCATTACTCGGATAAACTCATCCTTGAACTGCCTCCGGGTTCTGGCTCAGGTCCCACCATGGCCTCGCGGATGCGCGAACTGGGGCAGTATTCTGCCGATAGCTCTCTGGAGGCAAATGTGAAGCCTGAGACCTGGGCGGCGGTAAAAAAGTGGGCAGAAAGCCGCAAGCTCGAAGCCTCATCGCTGAATCGCTTCAGGCCCTGGTTTGTCTCGCTGATCATCACCTCCACCGAATACGCCGCGCTCGGTGCCAGGCCGGACATGGGCGTGGATCATCATTTTGAAACTCGTGCCGAACATGAGGGAAAACCTGCCGAGGGGCTCGAAAGCGTGGAGTTTCAGCTTCAGCTTTTTTCCAGCCTGACCAGCGAGCAGCAAAAGGACATGCTGGAACAAACGCTGACGGAGATCAGCATCATCTCCCAGGAGTATGATAAAATGATCGCTGCCTGGAAAAATGGCCAGATGGATGACCTCCACGATCTGCTCTACCGCGAGGCGGAGCGGTTCCCAGAGCTGCTGGATCTTTTTCTCAAAAACCGCAATCTCACTTGGATCGAGCGACTCGATGACATGCTGAAACAGGGTGAAAACGCCATGGTCCTCGTCGGCACGGGGCATCTGGCCTCTGATCATGGCCTCATCCAGCTCTTGAAGGATCGCGGCTACCGAGTGCGCCACCATCGCGAAGTAGATCTGTGAGTTTTTCGAGATGAGACGGCAGTTGCAAATCCCTCTGGCTGCGGGAGCGTACCGTTTTATCCCTCGGGTCAGCTTTCTTATTGTTCTCTCGTTCTCATGAATATTCTCGTCACCGGCGGGGCCGGTTTCATCGGCTCGCACACAGTTGAGCGCCTTCTTCAAGGCGGCACGGATCAGGTTTCTATCCTGGATGATTTCAACGACTACTACAATCCGGCCATCAAGCGGGCCAACGTCAGCCACTTTGCTGATCGCGTCACGATCCATGAAGGTGCGCTGACGGACTCGGCTTTCGTGCAAAAGGTCTTTGCTGAAGGCCGATTCGATGCCGTAATCCACCTCGCCGCGCGTGCGGGGGTGCGGCCATCCATCGAAAAGCCTGAGCTCTACATCGACACGAACATCAAAGGCACCTTCAATCTCCTCGAAGCCGCCAAAGCCACAGGTTGCAGGCATTTGGTTTTCGCCAGCAGCTCCTCTGTTTACGGAGTGAATAAAAAAGTGCCCTTCGCCGAGGCGGACCCCATTTTGCAGACCATCAGCCCCTACGCCATGACCAAGATGGCAGGTGAGCAGATGTGCTCGAACTACAGCCATCTCTTCGGCATCAAAACCGTCTGCCTGCGTTTTTTCACGGTCTATGGGCCGCGGCAAAGGCCAGATCTTGCCATCTCCAAATTCACCCGTTTGATCGAGGAAGGCAAAGCCATCGATAAATATGGCGATGGCAGCACCATGCGTGACTACACCTTCATCAGCGACATCGTCGATGGCATCATCGGTGCCCTGAACTACCGAAGCGGGCCGATTTGCGACATCTTTAATCTCGGCGGCTCCCAGACCGTGACGCTTAATGACCTCATCAGCACCATCGAAGAAGCTGTCGGCAAAAAAGCGCAGATCCATCAGCTGCCGGAGCAGCCTGGAGACGTACCACTGACCTCAGCCGATGTCAGCAAAGCCCAGGCGCTGCTTCAATTTCGCCCGAAGACCACCATCGCTGAAGGGGTGCCCGAATATGTCGCCTGGTTCCGCCAGATGCGTGATCAAGGCGTGGTGATGTGCTGAGTCGCTGCTTTTTCAAGCTCACTGCATCATCGCCTGAGGCGTGTCTTCTTTGAAAACAAAGGGGCGAATCTCGGTAAAGCGCGGCCCGCGTAGCAGCGGGTCTTCATCCAGCGTCTTTTCTGCCAGCTGGCGGGCGAGGCGCACGAGGCGTGTATCAGCCAGGAGCTCGGCAAATTTCAGCGGAGCCTGCCCACTTTGCGCCTTGCCCAGCACGTCACCCGGCCCTCGGCGCTTTAGATCTTCCTCGGAGATGCGGAAACCATCTGTGGTCTCCTCCATGATAGCTAGGCGTGACTTTGCCTCCTCTTCCTTGTCAGGGACGAAAAGTACGCAGTAGGACGTGTGCTCGCCGCGTCCGATACGGCCACGGAGCTGATGCAGCTGGGCCAGGCCGTAGCGCTCCGCGTGATGGATATACATCACCGTGGCATTCGGCACATCCACACCCACCTCGATGACCGTGGTGGAAACCAGAACGTCCAGCTTGCCGGCACGAAATTCACGCATGACGAGGTCTTTTTCCTCAGCGCTCAGCTTCCCATGCAGCAGGCCGACGCTGAAGTTTGGCAGCAGTTTGCACCATTCTTCGTAACCTTTTTTTGCCGCTGTGACATCGAGCTTTTCGGACTCCTCGATCAAAGGATAAACCAGATAACCCTGCCGTCCTTCATCGAGCTGCTCTCGCAGAAATTTCGCCGCATCAGCCTGCTTTGAGGCGGGACGCACTTTGGTGATGATCTTGCCGCGTTCCTTTGGGCGCTCGTCGATGGTCGAGACATCGAGATCACCGTAGATTGTCAAAGTCAGCGTGCGGGGGATCGGTGTCGCCGTCATCACCAGCACATCAGGCGTGTTGCCGCGCTGGATTAGTTTCGCCCGCTGCGCTACCCCAAACTTATGCTGCTCATCGATCACCACGATGCCCAGATTTTTCACCAAATCTGCATCATGCAGCAGGGCATGAGTACCGATGACAATATCATTTTTATCCGAAAGCTTGCCACAAAGAATCTCCACACCTCCCTCCTCAGCGCGAGTTCCCGTGCGCAGTGCCACATTCAGTCCCAGGGGCTCCAGCCACTTTCGGGCTGTTTGAAAATGCTGCTCGGCCAGGATCTGCGTCGGAGCCATCAGCGCGGCCTGTTTACCCGACTCCACCGCACCAAGCATCGCCGCAAAAGCCACCACGGTCTTGCCGCTGCCGACATCACCATGCAGCAGGCGATTCATTGGCGCGCGACTGGCCATGTCGCGCTGGATTTCCTCCAGTGAGCGCTTCTGCGCACCCGTCATGGCAAAGGGCAGCGACGCCTCAAAATCACGTGCCAGCGGCCCCGCCACATGGGCATGACCGCCCGATTCCAAAACCGCCCGTCGCCGCCTCACCACGCGCAGTTGGTAAC
>CANHTV010000193.1 GCA_947463285.1 Verrucomicrobiaceae bacterium
AAAGGATTCGAAGGGTAAGTTTCAAAGGCAAAATATTTCGTTTTTTTCGGAAATGGGCCGTGAGACTAGCAGGATGAGATTTTTTGTCATCAAAGAATCCACGTATACATAGAAGAAATTCGTTTTACTTACACTCAAAGCTTCTGCCTCAAGGCCTGCATGGCCCCGAGAGTGGTGCTCACGTCTTGAGTCTCAGGCAAACTTTCGACAATGACGCCCGTCTGAGCCGCGCCAAAGGCCTGACGAATTTCTTCCAGAACGGTGTCCCCTACTCCGCCCAAGACGGTGATGCGCATGACCTTTTCAGACTTTTCACGCACGGAGTCCGCGAGGCGAGTGAGCGCCGTCCTGCCACTCTGATCTCGCACCTCCCATGGCACCGCCACGAAACGCAGAGTCGCCTCGCCGCGTTCGCCTGTCAGCTCATGAGCCAGGGCCATCAGCCCGGCCAAGGCCTGCACCTCGGCAGCCTGACGGGCTTTGATGCCGTAGGGCACCAGCATCAGTCTCAATTCTCGGGGGCGTTGCCGTCCTGTAAGCTCGATTTCGACGTTCGACTGCTCCAGTCCCTGATTGATAAAGCGATCCCGCTTCGGGTTGTAACCCATGTTTTCAGGACTCATGGAAGACTCTAAAAAGCTTGCCACCGCAGCCTGACGCTCGCCATCAGGTTGATTTAACACCTCCCCTAAGATGGAAACATAGCGCTCCAGCGCCTGAGGAGTCATCTGACGACGCAAAGCTACTGAGTAGGCGTAGCTGCGCTCATCCACCTGTTCCCGCTTCCACCACCAAAAGCCAAACGAAGCAACGCCGAGCACCACGGTTCCGAAGGGGAAAATGATGAGGGCCGCACGTACAATGCGCCCCGAGGGGGTGATCGAAGAAGAGGAGTAAACTTCAGACATGTGTTTTCATCCATAAACGCCTCTTGGCTGAGGTCGCAGCAAAAAAGACACGCTCACTCTAAATAAACTCAATTTTGCATCCTGATCACTAGCTGGAGGTTCACAGGTGTCTCAAAAAACCAATTTTCACAACACCAGACCCACCCAAAAATCAAAAATAACCCACAAAACACCAATTTTTAAACACCCAGACCCAAAATAATTACAGATTCACCCCAAAAACACCAAACTTTCATTTGCGAAAAACCAGACAGACCGCAAACTAAGCTCCTAAACATCAATTTTCACACAAACCCTCATGAGCGATACCAAAATGGACGGCGCACAAGCCCTCATCAAAACCCTCGCCGATCTCGGCATCGAGTACGTCTTCGGTTATTCCGGCGGCGCGGCCATCCCAATCTTCGACGCTCTTCAGACCGTGAAGACGGACATGAAGTTTATCCTCGTCCGTCACGAACAGGGTGCTGTTCACATGGCTGACGGCTACGCTCGCGCCACAGGCAAGCCTGCGGTCGTTCTCGTGACCTCCGGCCCAGGTGCTGGCAATACCATCACTGGTCTCATGACCGCGCAGATGGACAGCGTGCCGATGATCGTGCTCTGCGGCCAGACCGTGAGCTGGATGCTGGGCAAGGATGCCTTCCAGGAAGCTGACATCTTTAACATCACGGCCCCGGTCGTGAAACACAACTATCTGGTCAAAAGCTCCAATTCCCTGCCCCGCATCGCCAAGGAAGCCTACCATATCGCCACCACAGGCCGTCCAGGTCCGGTGCTGATCGACATTCCGAAAGATTTCAGCCAGGGCGCTTTCACCGGCACCTTTGATGAGCCGATGGATCTGCCTGGCTACCATCCTGAAGAAAACTTCAAGATTGATCAGGCTGGTATTAAAGAAGCAGCGCGCCTGCTTTCTCAAGCCCAGCGCCCGATCATCCTCGCTGGTCAGGGTGCCATGATTGCCCGTGCGGACAAGGAACTGCTCATGCTGGCTGAAACGCTTGGCTGCCCGGTGACCACCACCTTGCTCGGCAAAGGCATCTTCCCTGAAACGCA
Source organism: Verrucomicrobiaceae bacterium (assembly GCA_947463285.1). Lineage (GTDB taxonomy): Bacteria > Verrucomicrobiota > Verrucomicrobiia > Verrucomicrobiales > Verrucomicrobiaceae > Prosthecobacter. The sequence continues at coordinate 1,968 of CANHTV010000193.1, forward strand.
TCCTCTCTCCCTTGGTATGCTCGGCATGCACGGCACCGCGTATGCGAACAAAGCCATCTGCGAAGCTGACCTCATCTTCAACGTCGGCTCCCGCTTCGATGACCGCATCATCGGCAAGCCACACATGTTTGGCCGCAACGCCAAGCTCATCCACATCGACATTGATGCGGCCGAGTTTCACAAAATGATCAAGGTCGATGTCACCATCAAAGGTGATGCTAAGGCAGCCCTCAGCGACCTGCTTCCGCTTGTCGAAAAACTCCCCACCGAAGACTGGCTAGCCCATCTCGACGGCTACAAGAAGAAGTTGCCACTTACCTATAAGAAGCAAGGCGGTCTGCGCATGCAGCAGGTCATCGATGAACTGTATAACCTCACCCAAGGCAAAGCCATCATCTCTACCGACGTGGGCCAGCATCAGATGTGGGCCGCTCAGTTTTACAAGAACGACAGCAGCTACCACTGGCTCAGCTCCGGCGGTGCCGGCACGATGGGCTTTGGCTTCCCGGCGGCCATCGGTGCCCAACTAGCGTGCCCTGACAAGCTGGTCGTCTCCATCTCCGGTGACGGCGGCTTCCAGATGACCTTGTTCGAACTCGCCACCGCCGCGATTCACAAGCTGCCGATCAAGATCCTCGTCCTGAACAACAGCTACCTCGGCATGGTGCGCCAGTGGCAGGAGCTCTTCTTTGAAAATCGCGAAAGCGGTGTGGACCTCATTGGCAATCCCGACTTCGTGAAGCTCGGTGAAGCCTACGGCATCAAAGGCTGGCACATCCGCCGCCCGGCTGACGTGGAGCGCGTGCTCCAGCAGGCTCTCGACTACAATGACGGCCCCTGCATCATTGAAGCCGAGTGTATCAAGGCTGAAAACGTTTTCCCCATGATCCCGGCCGGTGCCGCACTCGAAGACATGATCCTCGAAGCGCCGAAACAGAAAATGGACAAGCCAACAGGTTCAACTTAACCCGCGTAGGCGCACTCGCCAGAGTGCGGCGAAGGCATGATGAAACTCAACCAGATCATCCAAGGCGACGCTCTCACGGAACTCCAAAAACTCCCTGATTCCGTCGCTCAAGCCATCATCGCCGACCCGCCTTACTTCAATGTTCTCGAAGATGAAGCCTGGGACACCCAATGGAAAACAGCCGCTGACTACCTCGCCTGGTGTGAGGCATGGGTGTCTGAATCCATTCGCATCCTCCGCGATGACGGCCTTGCTTTCATCTTCGGCCAGCTAGGCAAACGCGAGCACACCTTTATCCACCTCATGTCACGCCTCACTCTGCAGCACCAGTTTCACGATCTCATCATCTGGGATCGTGCGGTGGGCTATGATGAGCGACGTGACAGCTTCACGCCCCAGTACGAAATGGTTCTCGTCATGCGCAAAGGCGACCGGGTGAAGTTTAACAAGGACGCTGTGCGCATCCCCTACGATGCCAAAACCATCGAGACCTATCTCAAAGACAAGCGCTACAAAGACATGGACGCCCGCCGCGCCCATCTGGAAGCGGGCAAATTTGCTACCAACATTCTCCGAGTGCCCAGCCTGAAAGGTATCTCGAAGGAAAGGTGCGGCCATCCATCACAGAAGCCCATCGACCTCATCGAAAAGCTGATCGCCTGCTCCACTGACAAGGGCGATCTTGTTATCGATCCTTTCCTCGGCTCCGGCACCACCGCTGCCGCCGCCCAGAACCTTCGTCGCCAGTGGATCGGCATCGAAAAAGACGAAAGCTACGTCCAGATCGCCCAAAAACGCCTCACTGCTGACACCGACCTTTTTTCCAAATCTTAAATCATCAATCGTAAATCATCAATCCATGAGCGACCGCATCCCTGCCACCACCGACAAAAAGCCCACCACACCGGCTGAACCCATTCACATTCACACGCTCAGCGTCATGGTGAACAACCAACCCGGCGTCCTTGGCCGCATCTGCGCCGTGTTCAGCCGTCGTGGTTTCAATATTGAATCCCTCGTCGTTTCTCAGACGCGCGATCCACGCTTCAGCCGCATGACCATTGGCATCAGTGGCCATCCCGAGGGCCTGCACCAGATCATCATGCAAGTGAGCAAACTGATCGATGTCATCAGCTGCGCCGAGCACACCGACCGCGACGCCGTCGCCAAGGAACTCGTCCTCGTGAAGATTGCCGCAACTCCCGACCAACGCACGGAAGTGCTGCAAATCGTCGAGCATTATGCAGGCAAAACCGTCGATCTCCAAGACGACAGCCTCATCGCCATGATTACTGGTAACACGGACAAGCTGGACGCCGCCGTCCGCCTGCTCAGCAAGTTCGAAATCATCGAAACCGTGCGCACCGGCAAAGTCGTCATGGCCCGTGGCATCGAGACGACTTAATGCGTCATCACAAGCGGTGGATTCATATCTCTGGAGTCATGGAGTGTTGGAGTTCTTAAAAACCTCCATCACTCCGATTCACCAATCATGTAAGAAGCTTGGCTTAAGATAAGCCAGCGCGCGTCAGCAGAGCCATTGGCTCGGGATCACGCCCCATAAAATCACGGAAGAGTTTGGCGGGATCTTCAGAGTTCCCTTTACTGAGGACTTTATCTCTGAATTCGCGGCCAACTTTCGCATTCAGGATGCCTTCTTTCTGGAAACGAGTGAAGGCATCTGCATCCAGCACCTCCGCCCACTTGTAGCTGTAATATCCTGCGGCATAGCCTACGGGACTGCTGAAGAGATGACCAAAACGACGTGCCATGGTCGGATTTTCCGTCTGCAACGGCATCAGATAATCCTTCAAAATCTGGCGTGAGAGTTGATCTAGATCCGCGCCCTCGTCTATGGCATGATGCATGTGCAGTTCCAGATCCAGTTTACCAAAAGCAAGCTGCCTCATGATGTCGCTGGCACTGCGATAATTTTTGGCGGCAATAACCTTCTTGAAAATCTTCGCCGGGATTGGTTTACCAGTCTCATGATGGAGGGCAAAGAGATCCAAACTCTCCCGCTCCCAACAGAAATTTTCCAGGATCTGTGAAGGCAGTTCAACAAAGTCCCAGTAAACGCTGACGCCGTTGAGAGATGGGATTTCGACATTGCCACAGAGCTGGTGCAGCAGGTGTCCGAACTCGTGAAACACCGTGCAAACTTCATCATGCGTCAGCAAGGCGGGCTTGCCATCGACAGGCGGCGTCATGTTGCCACAAATGAGTCCCAGATGCAGACGACGATCTCTTTCGCCACTCGGTGGTGTGCCCATTTTAAGATAATTCATCCAGGCACCACCACGCTTGGAATCACGAGGATGCCAGTCCGCATAGAAGGAACCGATGTGAACACCCTTTTCGTTGCGCACTTCATAAAACTTCACCTCAGAATGCCAGACCTCGACGGGGCCGTCCTGCCCAGGCTGTGTGCTGGCAGGTCCGGTTTCGCCATCTTTATAGAGGACTGTCTCACGAGCAGTGATACGCAGGTCAAAGACCTTCTCCGCCAGCTCAAACATGCCACTGAGCACACGATCCAGCGGGAAGTAAGGGCGAAGCTCCTCCTCATCAAAGTCATACTCGGCCTTGCGTTGTTTTTCAGCCCAGAAAGCCACTTCCCAAGGCTGCAACAAACTGGCGGGCTGCCCCAGGGAATCGGCTCGGTATTCCTGTAGCTGAATCGTCTCACGCTGGAAAGCGCTCTGGATCTTGGCATGAAGATTGTGAATGAAATCCAACGCATTGCGGCCATTGCCCGCCATGCGCTGCTGGAGCACCTGATCCGCAAAATTTGGCTTCCCCATGAGCTGGGCTTTTTCATGGCGCAGGCGTAAAATTTTCCACACCAGTTCAGTATTATCATGGACATCGCCACGACCGACACCAGTGGACCCCTCCCACACGGCACGACGAAGTTCAGCATCCTCCGCATACTCCATGACCGGGATCATGGAAGGTGCCTTCAGGGTAAAACGATACTGCGAGGCGTCCACAGTCCCCTGCCCTTTGGCTTCAGCAGCGGCACGCGCCGCATCAATGGCTGACTGTGGCAGACCTTTGAGCTTCTCCACATCCGTGATGATCAGCTCCCACTGATTCGTGGAATCGAGGACATTTTCGGAGTACTTCTGAGTAGCCTGGGAAAGCTCGGATTCGATGATCTCCAATCGTGCTTTCTTATCCGGCGGCAGATCAGCGCCAGCCTGGCGGAAACCTTCCATCGTCTCATTCAGCGCCCGTTTGGGCACGGGTGGCAGTGAACGCGCTTCATCTGTTTTGCTGTAGGTTTCAAGCAGATCCCAGAGATACTCATTAAGCGGTATCTTGGCAAAAAAGGCACTGACTTGTGGCAGTATCGCATTGTGGGCCTCACGCAGTGCCGGTGCATTGCACAAAGCATCCAGATGCTGCACCAAGCCCCAGGATTCATTCAATGAACGCGTCGCCTCATCCAGAGCCAGGATGACGCTTTGGAAACTAATTTTACCTCGATCCTGATCAATGACGCGGTTGAGATTCTCCTCAGCCTGTTGCAACGCCAAGGAGATGTCGGCCTGAATGCATGAGGCATCCAGCGTTGACCAACGGATATGAAAATCCTGAGTGAGGAAGGGCTGTGCCATAAAGTGGGGGGAAGGGCGGCCAAGATTATCGCCAGCGCCTTGTGCATGACAACCAGATTGATTGCATTACTCCGCCACTTTGGCGCCCGGCAACCTTATTTTGGCGATATAGATGCTGGCTTTGCCTTCATGAGAGGAGTAGTAGCTCACCCAGAGATGATTATCCTGCCAAAGCAGGCCGGGATAGCTGCAATCACCGCCACTGGGGAGCTCCAACATGGGAGTCAATGAGCTGGACGTCATTGTAAAGAGCACCATGTGCGGCCCAGGTGTCGCGCCCAGACCACGCGAACCCGCGATCAATGTTCCATCTGGCAGCTCGATGAAGTTTTGCCCCTGGACCACAGTCGTCAGTGGAGTCCAGGTCCACTCTCGATAAGGCGCGTTGGCACTACCAATGTAGCCGCGCTTGTCACCGCCTTCACGTCTGACCAAGGCCAGCGCCGAACCATTCTTGAGGAAGCGAAGAGCCGCTTCATTCGGCTGGTTCGGCACCTGCATGAG
>CANHTV010000194.1 GCA_947463285.1 Verrucomicrobiaceae bacterium
CTGGAAAGCCACGCCACGAGACTTTGCCCTTCAAATCAGTTTTCAAAGTGACTTCCGTATGCCACTTGCGGCCGATCCATTCTTCCAAAACCTCGCCGCGAGGGCGGATGGACCAATCTTTGGACCATGACGCGGCCTCTGGCTTCCAGTGCGAGCCTTCCCAGAAGCCCCAGAGCAGAAAACTCGTGTAGGCCGGATGGCTGAAGACAGCGATGAGCACATCGCGCGTGTAGTCGGCGGCCAGTTCCTCGTCCTCGGTGGTCACGATGTCGTATTCAGTGATGCTTTGATACGACACGATCTTCGCAAACTGATCCGTCACGGCCAGCAGATGCTCCGGCGAGGGCAGGTAGCTCTCGTGGAAGTGCGCCTGATTGCCGAGGCCCCCGACCTTGAATCCATCGGCATTCAGCTTCTCGATGTAAGTCAAGGTGTCGTCGCACTGCGGGCCGGGACGGAAGACCTGATCCTCGTTGATGAAGAAGGGCAGCTTTGTCAGCGAACGAGCCAACGTGAAGACTTCGCGGTCGAGCGTTCCGAGGCCGGGACGCTTGTTCAGCATGTCCGCACCGCCCCAAGCGATGGGATGATTGATCACATCCCACTCGACGACGCGATCCTTCACAAAGGCCATGCGCTCCTTCACGCTGTCGAGCGTGTGTTGACGGATCACCGCGTTGTCCTTGATGTCATGAAAATTGAAGGGCGTGGCCACCTGCATGAGGTAATGCCCGCGCACATCGATGTGGCGCTCGGCGAGCCATTGGAAGGCAGTGTCGATCTCCGCGTTGCGTTTGGCTTTACGGTCGTCCTTGAAGTCTGGTCCCCAGTTGCCGTCTTTGAGGTCGTTTTCGAAAACGACGACGCTGAAGAGCTTATCAACGATGTCTCGGTAGCGACGGTCGTCCTCGCTTTCACCGCTGAAACGCTTCGCCACCACGGCGGAGCCGAAACCAAAGGAGTGACGCTTCAGCGCGAGTTTCACTTCCGTTTCTGCCAGCGGCTGGCCGTCTTCGCTCTTCACGATCATCGACAAATCCTGCTTCCGATGCTTCTCGATGCGCTCCAGTGCCGCTTTTCGCCACGGGGCATCTGGTTCACGGCCCGCGTAAGTGCGCGGAATGAGTTTCGCCTTGGGGAACAAGGCCACGTCCATCGTTGCGGGATACTTCAGCACGCGGATGCTCTCCACCTCGATGCTTTGCTCCTTGTGCCCGCACAGCAGTACGACTGCCGCTTTGTCCGCAGGCACCGCATCCTCCGTCACAAACACCACCGGTTGCTCCGTCCACTCGCGCACAATGCCCACGCCAATCGTCGGCCCGAAGGAAGTGTAAGGCGCAGCTTTGAGCTGGAGCTTCGCCAGCACCTCACCCGACGGCTCTGTCCCCACGACCCGCGCCTTGATGATCGCCAGCACCCGTTCCTTCTTAGAAATCTCCGCCGAAACCGGTGCCGTGAACTGCGCCGAGTAAGCCTTCGCCGGGTCCGCCTTCGCGATCGTGAGGCGCTTCCCGATCTCCAGCGATTCTACCTTGCCTGCCGTGGCCGAAGCGCTGGCCTGCAACGCCACCTCGCCACGCACATCCACGCCTCCCTGTGGCAGGTCGATAGCGTGGGCTGAGGAAACAAAGAGCGACAGTATCAAGAACTTCATGGTGGACTTCTCTGGCTTGTTTTGCTGCTGCTGACAAATGCCAAGGTGCTGACGGCGTATAGTTTGCATGCGACTCATCGCCTTTCTCTTCCTTGCCGTGGCCAGCTTTGCCGCTGAAGCGCCGCTTTCGTTGACTCTTCAAAGCCGCTCTTCCACAGGCAGGGCCGTGCTAGTGAAAGAATCATGGCTGCCGTCCCGCTCGGCCATCATCGTGTGCGACATGTGGGATCTGCATCACTGCAAAAACGCCGTCACCCGTGAGGTGGAGATGGCTCCGCGCATGAACGAGGTGCTCGAAAAGGCCCGCGCCACCGGTGTGCTGATCATTCATGCACCAAGCAGTTGCATGAAGCCTTACGAGGGAACACCAGCCCGCGAACGGGCGAAGTCCGCCCCCGCTGCGCCGCGTTTGCCGGATAAGATCGGCGAGTGGTGCAAACAGATCCCCGCCGAGGAACTGGCGGTGTATCCGCTGGACCAAAGCGATGGCGGTGAAGATGATGATCCGGCTGAGCATGCCGCGTGGGCGAAGGAACTCGAAGCCAAGGGACTCAATCCAAAGGCCCCGTGGATGAAACAGATCGATACGTTGCACATCGACCAAACCAAGGACGCCATCAGCGACAGCGGCGTGGAGATTTGGAACCTCCTCGAATCGCGAAACATCGATAACGTCATCCTCATGGGCGTGCATTTGAATATGTGCGTGAGCGGTCGCCCCTTTGGCCTGCGGCAGATGGCGAAGAATGGGAAGCATGTCGTGCTCATGCGTGACATGACCGACACGATGTACAACCCTGCCCGCTGGCCTTTCGTGAGCCACACGCGCGGCACGGAGCTCTTCACGCAGCATGTGGAGCGTCTCATCTGCCCCACCATCACCTCGGATCAGCTCATTGGTGGCAAGCCCTTTGCCTTCAGCGAGGCTGCCGCAGGTAAAAAACGCCTCCAAATCATCCTCCTCGGCGACAGCACCACCGAGGCGAGTTTTCCCAAACGCTACGCGCCCGATGAACCGCAGTTCGAGGACATGCTCCGCGTCAAACTGGCCACCGAGGGCGATTTGCCGCCCTGTGATGTGTATAACGAAGGCGTCAGCGGCGAGTTCATCCGCCGGCTGCTTGACACCCGCTACGACAAAGCCGTGAAGACCAAGCCGCAGGCCGATTTCATCTTCATCCGTTACGGGCTCAATGATGCCGTGAAGGTCAAAGACTTCAAAACCGCCTTCCCGAAGGATTTTCATGAGTTGCTCGGTCGCCTGCGTCAAGACCACCCGAAGGCCATGCTCATCCCGATGACCGCCATTCCCTATGCTTTGAACAACCTGCACGAGGACATCAACGCTCTCATCCAACAGATCACCGCCGAGGAAAAGCTCACGCTCTTCGACATCGCCCCCCGCTACCTCGCCGAGCTCAAAAAGAATCCCGACGGGCTGAACTACCGCCGCTTCCCGCTTTCGAAGATCCCCGAAAACCTCCGCCCGCTCGCCACGCCCTACATAGTGCCTGAGGCCAACGACCCGAAGGTCGTCGTGCTCGACAACCGCCTCGACGGCCTCTTCGGCTACCTCCCCGGCTGGGCCGGCGACCGCCATCCAAACCTCGCCGGCTACAACGTCATCGCCGACGAGACCGCGAAGTGGCTGGCACCGGTGATTCGGAAGAGGAAGTGAGTTCCAGCGTATGGGAAAAGCGCGTATCAGCAGTGCCGATCTCTCCAGATTGTTGATGACAGCGCTTTGAGATTTTGTTTAGCCTCCAAGCATGGACACTCCTACACTTTCGCGTCGTCATTTCGGCCTCGTTTCCCTCGCCGCTTTGCTGCAAAGCCAGCTCATCGCCACTGACAAAACCACGACCGGCAAAGTGAGGCATTCCGCCTGCAAATGGTGCTACAAGGACATCCCGCTGGAGGATTTCTGCATCGCAGCGAAGCAGATCGGCCTGGAGTCCGTCGAGCTGCTCGATCCGCCCGACTTTGCCACGGTGAAGAAACATGGCCTGCATTGCGCCATGGTCAGTTTTCCCACCATCGAAGGCCCTGGCGGCGTCAAGATCGGCCCCATCCCGAAAGGCTGGAACCGCATCGAGCACCACGACCTGCTTGTGCAGGCCTACGAGCCGCTTTTGAAAGCCAGCGCTGAAGCGGGTTTCAAACAAGTCATCTGCTTCAGCGGCAATCGCGACGGCATGAGCGACGAACAAGGCCTCGAAAACTGCGCCAAGGGCCTGCAACGCCTTTTGCCGCTGTGCGAGCAGCTCGGCGTCACGCTCGTCATGGAGCTGCTCAACAGCAAAGTGAACCACCCTGACTACATGTGCGACAAAAGCGCCTGGGGCGTCGCCCTTTGCAAAAAACTTGGCTCACCGCATTTCAAGCTGCTCTACGACATCTACCACATGCAGATCATGGAAGGCGATGTCATCGCCACCATCCAGCGCGATCACGCCTACTTCGCGCACTACCACACCGGCGGTGTCCCAGGACGTGCCGAGATCGATGAAACGCAGGAACTGAACTACCCCGCCATCATCCAAGCCATCCAAGAAACCGGCTACACCGGTTACCTCGGCCAGGAATTCATCCCCAAGCGCCCCGACAAACTCGCCTCGCTCAAACAAGGCGTGCAAATCTGCACAGTGTAAGGCAGGTCCACAAAGGGCGTATTGTCCCCATGCCCGACTACGATCACGGACATGCCTTCACCTTTATGAACCCGCGTGTGCGGGATGGTGTGGTCGTGCATGGGCGGCGTTCGGTTTTGAAAACGAGTCTCGCGGGGCTGGGGGGACTCACGCTGCCCGGATTGATGAAAATGCGGGCAGAAGGAAAGGCGACACAAAGCGGCAAATCGGTCATCCTACTCTGGATGACAGGCGGGCCATCGCACATCGATACCTGGGATCCAAAGCCGGACCGGCCCATCGAGAACCGAGGCCCCTTTAAGACGATCCAAACGAAGCTGCCCGGCGTGCGAATCTGCGAATTTTTGCCGAAGCAGGCGGCGATGCTGGATCAGTTCACGCTCATCCGCTCGGTCGATTGCCGTTTCAGCAATCATGAGCCGAACATGGTCATGCAGACGGCGAATCTGACCAACGAGCCGCGCACGAACCCGAAGGCGAAGTATTTCCCCTCCTTCGGCAGTATCGTGGCGAAGCATCACGGCGCGAATCATCCGTCGATGCCACCCTACGTCGTGCTGAACATGAAATCGCGCTCGCACGTGGCCTGGGGCGGTTACCTCGGCACGCAGTATGATCCGTTTGATGGCAACAACGCCGCGAAACTCTTCCAACTGCCCGCAGGGCTCAGCATGGACCGCCTTCACACACGTCAGACGCTGAGTCGGCAAATGGACGGACTCCGTGCCGACATCGACGCGAGCGGCATGATGGGTGCAATGGATGCCTTCGGCCAAAAGGCTTTCGACATCGTCGCGGGCGGTCGTGCGCAGGAAGCGTTCGATTTGGAACAGGAGCCGAGAAAAGTGCGCGATCGCTACGGCGACCATGATTGGGCCAAACAAGCTTTACTGGCACGTCGGCTCATCGAGCGCGGCTCCTCCTTTGTCACCATCGATCTCAGCAATCACGGCGCGAGCGGCACCTGGGACAATCACGGCGACAACATCCCGCCCTACGGCGGCATTTGGAACGGCCTGCGCCCGCTGCTGCCTGTTTTTGATCACGTCATCACTACGCTGGTGAGCGATCTGCGCGAGCGCGGCATGCTGGATGACACGCTCGTCATCGCGATGGGCGAGTTTGGCCGCACGCCGAATCTCGGCACGCAAGGCAGCACGGACGGACGCAATCACTGGCCCGTCGTCATGAGCATGTGCATGGCGGGCGGCGGCTTCCGTCACGGTCAAGTCATTGGCGCGAGCATGAAGGATGGCTCGGAGATCTCCGAACGCCCCGTGACGCCATCCGATCTCGCCGCGACGATTTACCATCACATGGGCGTGCCGCTGGATGCGACCTACAACGACCATCAAGGCCGGCCGAATTTTATCATCGATGGCGGCAGGCCGTTGGCGGAGTTGGTGTGATGCGGTTTATATCACGCGCATCACCACACTTGTCCCTGCTGGCTCTTGATGAGGTTATCGATTCGATGTAGCTCGTCTCCGTTTGCGGCGTGCCGTTCATCAACCCACTGGTCGCTCGTGGTTGAACTCGTGACGCCACGTCTCAAAGTGCGCCTGCCGCTCCGCCGCGCTGCGCTCCACTCTCTCGGTGGCCACCGCCTGGACTTCGCGTTTGACGCCCAGGCGCATCCGCTCGCTGGGCGTGGCGTCACGCTGCTTTCGCCGCTTCTCGACCATGCCGTAGCGCTCCAACACCCGCTTGATGCTGCTTTCGCTCGGGGCTTTCCCCCAGCTTCGCTCGTAAACGATCTGCAGCTTACGTGCTCCCCAGTGTCGGTGGCTCTCTTTGATCCGCACCAGGCGGTAAACAACCTCCTCACTCGGGTCCTCAGGACAGCTGATGGGCCGACGACTCTCTTCTTCGAGACCTTCCTGCCCGTTGGTTTAAAACCGGGCTTTCCACTTGTAGCCAGTTTTCGTGCTGATGCCGTATTCACGGCACAGCTCACTGAAGTTTGCACTGCTCTTCGCTCGAAAGGCGAACTGGGTTTTCTGGTTCATGATGGGTTCGGTTTGTTGCCACGCCATGTTTGAAGCCTACCCGCTCTGCCGGCAGACCGTTACCCATGTCCTGAACCAAAAGCACTTCCTATGTCTTGAACCTAGGCCGCCCAGCTGACTGCAGTGGCTGAGAAGGAAATGAAGGAGCCCGTTTGTCGCATCAAGCACGATCTCGATCTCATCGACTGATGCGCAGAAACGGCTCAGGCCTTCACGGCCCAGCGAAGTTTGGCGGGGCTGGAGCGCGGATTGGCGCGTTGTTCCTCGGGGCTGGCGCGGAGGACATCCGACGAAATTTCCCGATAGATGCCTGCGCGATTGCCTTCCTGGAAAGCTCTTTTGACACGACGATCTTCACCTGAATGAAAGGTCAGCATGGCGACACGACCGCCGGATTTAAGGCTGTTGGGGATGGCGCGGAGGAGACTGTCGAGAGCGCCAAATTCTTCATTCACGGCGATGCGCACCGCCTGAAAAACACGACGCACCGTGGCATCGACGTCTTCGGGGCTGAGTCGCGAAGGCAGAGCCTCCCTCACCACTTGGGCGAGACTGCGGGTCGTCTTCAGTGGTGTCTGGCGCTGATGAGTATGGATGCGCTGGGCGATCTGGGCGGCGTGCAGTTCATCGGCATTTTCATGCAGGAGATCGGCGAGTTGCTCCTTGGAAATACTGGCGAGCAGTTGAGCTGCGGACTGGCCTTTCTGCGGGTTCATGCGCATGTCCAGAGGGCC
>CANHTV010000195.1 GCA_947463285.1 Verrucomicrobiaceae bacterium
CTTTTTCGGGTAGAGGGCACGCCAGACGCGAGGCTCGGGGGAGAGGATTTCTTTATCAAGATGCTCGGCGGGGATGGCGGGCTCGGGGATCTGATAGACCTGGATGATGGGACGGACTTTGAGGTTGTCGCCAATATCAGCGATGTAGAGCTGGGGCTGGCCGTCGGCATCGGTGGCGGAGGCGATGTCCTCCCAGTCGAAATTGACGGCGTGAGGGAGGCGGACTTTGGCGCGGGTGTGGCCGGTGGTGTCGATGGCGAAGACGCAGGGCTCGCCGCCAGAGTCGTTCAGGGTCCAGAAGACGCCGGGGTGGCGCTGGCTGCGGGCGAGGCCGGAGCTTTCATTGATGCGCTGGTCGGCGAGCTGGGTGACGCGCTCGGCGCTGGCCGGGATGGCGGCGTTTTTTTCCTGCGCGGCGGCACTGAGGCATAGGCCGAGGAGGAGCAGGAGCGCGGTGAGGCGTGATGGGCGCGGTGCAGTCACTCAGCCGAGAGAGCGTGTGGGGCCTGGAATGAGGCGGTTGTAGTGGAAGTTCACGCGGTTCTGAAACCAGCGCCAGGTGCCGCCGGGGCGGCCGCCGTCCATGAGGAAGTGGGGGCAGTTTTTATGTGGGTCCTTGATGCTGGGGCTGATGCGCGGCCAGTGATAGTGGGGGACGACATGGCTGAGGGGGATGCTGTAAGTGTACATCAGGTAGGCGGCGAGGCGGGCCGTTTTATCAATGGTGAGGCCTATGTCGTTACCGCGATGCTCACACATTTCGATACCGATGCTGTAGTTGTTCCCCGGGCCGTCGAAGTCGGCGTGCTCGCCCTGCTCACGGCAGGGCAGGTGCTGAATACCGACATTGTCCTGGACGGTGAAGTGCCAGGTGAGGAAGCCGATGCGGTTGCCGCCGACACGCTTGGTGGCGCGGAGGGCACCGCGCTTCAGGGCGAGGGCGTGATTGTAGGCATTGCCGCTGTAGTTCTGGGTGCTGTGAATGGTGATGTACCGGGGATTCATCGGCCGGTAGATTTTGCGACCGACGGTGCCTGCAGGGATGAGATCTGTGCGCAGGCCGACCTCACTGAGGAGCTGGGTAGGGGTGACGCGACCGAGGCGGGCATCATTGTAACGGGATTCCCACTGGGCGATGCGGGACCGGTTCGCTGGGGCGCTACAGGCCGCGATGATGACAATGGTGAGCAGCAGGGAGGGGAGGATGAGGATGGCCCAGGCTTTCTTCATGATCAGTACTATGACTTCGGGCACGGCCTTTGCCAGCGTGGAAGCGATGAATTTTCCAGTGCGGTGGCGGACAGGTCGCGGGTTGACACATCCCCCACACGCCGCCTACATGGCAGCTCGTCAGGGCGGCATGAAAGCTGCGTTCTGAAGTCTTTATCTCCCCCTCTCCATGGCTCACTGGAAACGCATCGCCCATCATCTTTTCGCGTCACTCTCCATGCTGCTCGTCACCGCCTGTGCGCAGCCGCAGACCAGCCCTTACGGCACCCCGAACTACGGCACGAACTACCCGGTGGCACGGCCTGTGCAGCCAGCGGTGTATCAGCCCGGCTACGAGGTGGGTGACGAGCCGATGTTTGCCGCGTCCAATGTCCCGGCGATCAATGCGGCGTCCTACATCCTGATCGATGCGAGCACGGGCAAGCACCTGGCCTCACGCAATGCGGAGACGGCACGCGCGGTGGCCAGCACGCAAAAGATCCTGACCGCGCTGGTGGTGCTGGACGCCGGGAATCTGGACAAGCGGGTGACGGTGCAATCCTCTGACGTGCGGGTGGAGCCGACGGTGCTGGGGCTGCGTCCGGGAGACACCTACACACGGCGGCATCTGCTGTACGCGTTTTTGATCAAAAGCTGCAACGACGTTGCCAACGTGCTGGCCCGCGACAATGCGGGCAGCGTGAGCGCCTTTGCCGCGAAGATGACGGCCAAAGCGCGCTCCCTGGGCTGCACAAACAGCCGCTTTTACAATCCGCACGGGCTCACCGTGCCTGGGCAATACTCCACCGCGCGAGACATGGCGCGCATCGCCATGGCCGCGTATCGCAACCCTGTGATCCGCGACGCCGTGCGCCGTAAGTACTACACCTTCACCCGTAACGACGGCCGCACCATCACCCTGAAAAGCACGAACGATCTGTTGGGCAACATGCCCGAGTGCAACGGCATGAAAACGGGCTACACCAACGCCAGCGGTCGCTGCCTGATCTCCTGCGCCACCAGCCGTGGCCGTCACGTCATCCTTGTGCAGCTCGGCACGAAAACGAAGTACATCTGGAACGACGCCCGCACTCTGATGACCTGGGGCCTGCAACGCGCCAAAAGCGCCGGCATCGCGGCGAACTGGTGAGGGTGGGGGAACTCGTGATGGATTCTGCGCTTGGTAGCGTATGAGTTTGCCGACTCCGAAGCCATGCGTTCTCTCCTTCTCTTCCTCCTCTTTCTCCCGATTCTGACTCTGCACGCGGCGCTGCCGCAGGAGCAGCGGGTGGTTTTTCTGGGCGACAGTATTACGCAGGGCGGGGCTTATGTGGAGTTCATTGATGCGGCGCTGCGGGCGCAACATGCTGATACGAAGATCGAGATCATCCCCCTGGGGCTCAGCAGTGAGACGGTGAGTGGTCTCAGTGAGGATGGCCATGCGGGTGGCAAGTTTCCACGCCCGGACCTGCATGAGCGACTGGACCGCGTGCTGGAGAAAGCCCGGCCTGAGCTGGTGTATGCCTGCTATGGCATGAATGACGGTATCTATTATCCACTCGGAGATGAGCGGTTTCAGGCTTTTAAAAACGGCATGCAAAAGCTGCATGACAAGGTGGTCGCCACGGGGGCGCGCATCGTGCATCTCACCCCGCCCGTGTTTGATCCGGTGCCTATCAAGGCACGCGTGCTGCCTGCGGGTCTGGAGAAG
Organism: Verrucomicrobiaceae bacterium; assembly: GCA_947463285.1. Taxonomy (GTDB): domain Bacteria; phylum Verrucomicrobiota; class Verrucomicrobiia; order Verrucomicrobiales; family Verrucomicrobiaceae; genus Prosthecobacter. Next base: position 2,921 of record CANHTV010000195.1, read on the forward strand.
TATGAGAAGCCCTTTGAAGGCTACAACACGGTGCTCGATGCCTATGCGGAGTGGCTGCTTAGCATGAAAACACAAGGCTGGGAGGTGCTGGATATTCATGGCCCTTTCAACGCCGCTCTGGCGGAGAAGCGGAAGGCAGATCCTGTGTTTACCTTTTCCAAAGATGGCATCCATCCCGGACCTGAAGGCCATCTCATCATGGCTGGTGCTGTGTTGCGAGACTGGGAACTGAACGTGAAGGCTGACGGCTCACCAGAGCACCCTAACGGTGCGGCGATCCTCAGTGTCATCAAAAAGAAGCACGCGATCCTGCGCCCTGCCTGGCTGAGTCATGTGGGCCATAAGCGTCCAGGAAACAGCCCCGGCCTGCCTTTGCCCGAAGCTCTGGCGAAAGCGGCGGCTCTCGATGCAGAAGTCAGTGCGCTGGCGAAGTCCCAGGCGCTGGTGATTCCTAACAAGACGGGTGAGTGGAATGGCTATGCAAAGCATGAACTCATAGTCGCGGGCAAGACGGTGACGGTGGTGGCTCCAAAGGTGGCCTCAGCAGGGCGGCCCTGGGTCTGGCATGGCGAGTTTTTTGGTCACAAACCTGCGCCCGATATCGCGCTGCTGGGCAAAGGTTTTCACATCGTTTACATGAAGATCAATGACATGCTTGGCAGTCCTGATGCGGTGAAGCTCTGGAATCAATGTCATGCTGAGCTGACAGGGCATTATCAGTTCAGTCAAAAACCCAGTCTCGTGGGCCTGAGCCGTGGCGGTTTGTACTGCTACAACTGGGCCGTCGCCAATCCTGACAAAGTCTCCTGCATCTATGCGGATGCTCCGGTGTGCGACTTTAAAAGCTGGCCGGGCGGCAAAGGGAAAGGCAAGGGCGATCCGAAAAACTGGTCTTTCGTGATGAAACTCTGGGGCTTTCAAAACGAAGCTGAAGCACTGGCCTACCGGGCCAATCCGGTGGACAGCCTTGCCCCGCTGGCGAAGGCAGGCGTGCCGCTGCTGCATGTGTTCGGAGATGCCGATGACGTGGTGCCCTGGGATGAAAACACCGGGCTGATCGAATCACGCTACCAAGCTCTCGGCGGCAGCATCACGCTGATCCGCAAGCCCGGTGTCGGCCATCATCCTCATGGTTTGGAGGACTCCACGCCCATCGTGGATTTCATTGTAAAACACGCTAAGTGAGGTTCACTCGGCGCGGTTACGCATCATGTCAGCGACCTGGGCGAAGAAGGGGATCATGACCTCAGCAGCCTCCTGAGTAATGCCGATCTCGCGCATGGATTCTCCCATCAGTGTGAGCCATTGATCACGCTCGGCGAGACCGATGGAAAACGGCATGTGGCGACCGCGCAGTCGCGGATGGCCTCGTTCTTCCAGATAGGTCTGTGGCCCGCCGAAGCGATACACCAGGAAATCAGCCAGACGTTTTTCCGAGCCTTCCCAATCGTCCGGCGGATACATGCTGCCGATGAGTTCGTCGGTTTTGACCCGGCGATAAAACGCCGCGACCAAGGCACGCAGCTGGGCTTCACCGACATGCTGACAAAGTGTTTCAAGCGAGATCATGAGCCTGTGCATAGCAGACTTCATCACGCCTGTCACGGCTCAGGATTGCCCGTGACAGGCAGTAATCCTAAAACACCCAGTGAGGGGGAAGGCACCAAAACAGCTCCAGCTTGGGCATTCATGCTCATCAGGAAGCGCGTGGCGGAAATCATCCCTGCAAACTCCCCTGGATTCTAAGATTGCCATTTCAGCTCAGGTCGGAAGAATGGCCCGGTCATGAAATGCCTTCTGTTTATCTTCTCCGCTGCTTTGACGGCGGCTGCCATTGATCCGGTCTCCTCCGTTCGGAAGTTTCAGCAGATCGACAGCTCTGTGCCGACGCCTTCGGCTCAGCGACTGGCCTCAGGAGCACCGGGATCGGCTTACTGGCAGAATCGCGCGGACTATGACATCCAGGTGGAGCTGGATGATGTGAAGCGCACAATCACCGCCGAGGCCACCGTGACCTATCACAATGCGTCGCCTGACACCCTGGAGTATCTCTGGGTGCAGTTGGATCAAAATTACCTCTCCCACAATGCCGACTCGCGCTCGGTGCCGAACTCGAAACGCGGTGTGGATCTCACGAAGTTCAGCTACTCGGCGCTGGATCGTCTGCTGGCCTATGAGGACTACGACGGCGAGATGAAGATCAGCAAGCTCACGGATGCTCAGGGAGAACCCCTGCCGCATTCCATCGTGAAAACAATGCTGCGTCTGGATCTGCCGAAGCCGCTGGCCGCCGGGGCGGACTTCGTTTTCAAAATCGCCTGGAGCTACCCGATCAATGACTGCGAGCGCATCAATGCCCGCACGGGGTATGAGTTCTTCAAAGAAGATGGCAACTGCATCTACACCATCGCCCAATGGTTCCCACGCATGGCGGCCTACACGGACTACGCAGGCTGGATCAACAAGCAGTTTCTCGGCACGGGCGAGTTCACGCTGGAGTTCGGGAACTACAAGGTCAGCCTCACCGTGCCGGACGATCACCTCGTGGCCGCGACAGGGGCTTTGCAGAATGCGGAAGCCGTTTTGACCAGCACCCAGCGTGAGCGGCTGAAAAAAGCCGAGAGTGAGGTGAAGAAGCCCGTCTTCATCGTCACCCCCGAGGAGGCAAAAGCTGCCGAAAAAGGCAGGTCGAAGGGCAAAAAGACCTGGGTTTTCCAAGCCGACAACATTCGTGACTTCGCCTTCGCCAGCTCACGCAAATTTGCTTGGGATGCCATGGCGGTTGAGGGCACCCAAGTGAACGGCAAACCCGTGATGGCCATGTCTCTCTACCCGAAGGAAGGCATGCCGCTGTGGGACAAATACTCCACCCACGCCATCGCTCACACGATCGAGGTCTATTCACGCTACACCTTCGATTATCCCTACCCGGTCGCCTGGTCGGTGAATGGCCCTGTCGGCGGCATGGAATACCCCATGATCTGCTTCAATGGCCCACGCCCTGAAAAGGATGGCACCTACCCGGAACGCACTAAGTATGCCCTCATCGGCGTCGTGATACACGAGGTCGGTCACAACTACTTCCCGATGATCGTGAACAGCGACGAGCGGCAGTGGACCTGGATGGATGAAGGCCTGAATTCCTTCGTGGAGTTCCTGGCCGAGGAAGAGTGGGAGAATGACTGGAACCATCGCCGTGATGCCCGTGGCATGGTGGACTACATGCGGCTGCGGGATCGCGTACCCATCATGACCAACAGCGAGTCCATCGCCGATCTCGGCCCGAATGCCTACGGCCAGCCAACCGCCGCGCTGAATCTTCTTCGTGAACACATTCTAGGTCGCGAAGCCTTTGATCATGCCTTCAAAACCTATGCCAAGCGCTGGATGTTCAAACGGCCCACACCCAGCGACTTCTTCCGCACCATGGAAGATGCCAGCGGCGTGGATCTCGACTGGTTCTGGCGCGGCTGGTTTTACAGCATCGATCATGTCGATGTCTCCATCGACGAGGTCCGCTGGATGCAGCTGGATTCCCGCGACCCCGCGATCGAAAAACCGAAGAAGAAAAAGGAGAAGGAAGAGCTGCCGCAACCTCTGCTGAAAGAGCGTAACTACCCGCTGCCGAAGCGCGTGGACCGCTTTCCCGAGCTCAAAGACTTCTACGATACCTTCGACGAAGCCACTGTGCTGCCGAGTGAGAAAAAGAAGTTCGAATCCCTCATCAAAGAACTCAACGAAGAGGAGATCGACCCCAAGCTGCTCCAGACCAAGCACAACTTCTACGTCATCGAGCTGAGCAACGTCGGCGGGCTGCTCACACCTGTGGTTTTGAAGCTCGACTACACCGACGGCAGCAGTGAGGAGATGAAACTCCCGGCAGAAATCTGGCGCTTCAATCCCGAGAAAACCTCCAAGCTTCTCTTTACCAAAAAGGAACTCAAAGCCGTGACCTTTGACCCACGTCAGGACCTCGTGGACACCGATGAAGAAAACAACTACTGGCCCCGCCGCCCCGTCAAAACCAAATTCCAACTCTACAAAGACGACAAAGCAACGAACCCGATGCGTGAAATGACGAAGCCGGAGAAGGCGGAGGAGTCCGCTAAGAAAAAGTAAGCTTGAGGTTC
>CANHTV010000196.1 GCA_947463285.1 Verrucomicrobiaceae bacterium
GACAAAACGCGTCTTTGGATTCGTGGAGTCGCCATAGACATAGAGGGTGATGTCATTGCTGCCCACGCGGGATTCGCCACGGATGTCCAGTGAGGGATCAAAGGGTGTCTGCGGCTTTAGCGTGACGACACCTTTGGTGATCTTGACTAGGCTGAAGGGCAGCTTCAAAAGCAGCCGGTCAATGTTGGCAACGCCTGTGAGCTGCGGTGCAGCGCCGTTGCCGCTGAGGAGCACATCCGCTGAGATGGCACCGTTGGCGAGATTACCGGAGATGAGCAGTGGGTCACGCGTTTTCACCCGGAGGTCAAAGGTCCAGTCCTTCAGCATCGGCGGCAGGGCCAGTTTGGCTTCGCTACGCAGGGTGTTTTCAGGCACGGCAGGAACATCAGCGGGCAGTTTCAGCACAGGCATGAGGTCGATCTCTTTAAAGACTCGCCCGCGCACGGCTTCGACCAAACCCGCCACGCGTGCTGCGGCGAGTGTGCCGATGCAGGTGATGTCAGCATTAGCACGTAGAGAGGTGGTGGGATCGCGGAAGACGAGGGCCTCACGCGCCTCGATCTTGAGGTTCAGCGCTGGATTTTTCATGTCAGCGGTATCCACACTGCCGCCGAGTTTGACCCGCCCACCGGCCATCATCAGGGAAATGTCTTCAATGTTCAGCTTGCGGTCATTCACCCTCAGCCGCGCCCGCAAATCGCGCACGGAGGGCATGTCAGCCTTGGCCCAGGAGACTTCACTGGCATCTACGTCTAGCGCCGCTTGGATCAATGGTTTCGCCACCGTGCCCGTGACATCGGCGTTCAGTTTCATCTTGGCGGACAGGTTTTGGATCATGTCCGGCGCGTACTCTCGGAGAAAGCTCAGATCACTCTCCGCCATGCGCCCGACGATCTTCAGTGCCGTGTCCTGGATGAGCTTGGGATTCTTCACCACGGCATCGACATCCAAAGGCATGGAGGCATCGACAGTGAGAGGCTGCAAAGGTGGCTGCGTGATTTTGATCAGGGTCTTCATCTGATCGCCCCGCAGCGTGGCATCGAGATCCAAGGTGGCGGAGGTGAAGGCTTTCGGACCATTCGGCACTTTCACATCACGCAAGCTGACTTTCACGAGGCCATCCAGCGTCTCCAAGCGACCTTTGACGGCGATGTCTGCATTTAGGACGCCAGGCGGAATATCCTTCACCCCAGCGGCGGCCAGGATCTCATGCAGTTTAAGGTCCGTGGCCTTGATCACGACATCCACGGCCTGACTTTTAGGCCCGCCAGGTTGCATGATGTCAAAAGGCGCACTGGCATGGCCCTGCATCAGGAGGGTGTCTTTTTGCCACACTTTGAGTTCGGTCAGGCTGGCGAATCGCTCATCCACCATGCCTTTGAGCGCCAGCTTCCAGAGTCCGAGCTTCGCCTCCAGCGATTGCAGGTCAACCTTGGTTCCGGCAAAGGTGGCATCCAAAGCGAGATCGGCGGCCTCTGGGAACGTGGTGGGATGCACTTTGGCGGCGCGCAGTGTGGCTTTCCCCTCGCAGCGCCAGGGCTTCAGTTCGCCTACAGCATCGAGCTGGCTCTGCAGGTTGCCCGATTTCATCTCAGGCGCTCCCAAGCTTCTTAGCAGGGCATTCAGCTTCACCAGGGTGGGCATGTCGATGTTTCCATGCGTGGTGAAGGCAAAAGGCTTCTGCATCATCACATCGGCGGTTAGCTCCAGATGATTTTCGTCATCAAACCGTATCGCACAGGGAGTCAGCGTGGCTCTGCCCTCCTTGGCGTGGGCTTCGAGGTTGATGCTGGGCAGCTGGCTGTCTCCAAAGCGGCCTTTTTGCACGCTCAGGATCATGTCGGCAATCAGGCGATCAAAGCTCCCTGCGCCCAGTTCCTTGACCTGAAGATCAGCCTTGCCAGTGAGGTCGATGATGCCCGCCACGGTCTTTTCAGGAGCTTTCAGACCCGTCATGCGGAAGAGTTCCATGGGTTCGCTGAGCCCGAGTTTCCATTCTGCTTTCACCGGCATCGCCTCATCCATCAGCATGGTGGCTTTGACGGATAATTGGTTGCCGGTGCCAAGTTGCAAGCCGGGGATTTCAAAGCGTGCTTCTTTGCCATTGAGCGCGAACTGGGTGCTGAGCTTGGGCAGCCGATAGGTCTCAAATCCGAGCGTTTCACCGTTCAGTGTGCCTGTGACATCGGTCGGTGTGACACCGACTCCATCCGCCTTGGCTTCAAGCGTGATGGTGCCAGTGGCAGCTGGAGGTTTTTCCAACAGTTGTTTTAAATCGCTGACACTGGCTTGGACTTGGGCCTTCCAAGTCGTTTTTGCCCAGTCTTCGATTTTTGCAGGCAGGCTGGCCTGTGCGGTGACTTCGACGCGATTGCTGCCACTGGTGAGGCTCACTGTTTTGAGGGTGGCTTTGGAATCCACGACTTCAAGATTGAGCGTCACCTTGTCGATCCTCGCGCCCACAGCATGGATGTTGGCGACAGAAAATTCGCTCTGCAGCTTTATGGCTGGTGGCGAAAGCGGATCGCCTTCGATGTGCAAAGCTAGCGTGCCCCTATCGAAGTCCACGTCCTTGGGCAGTCCGAGTGTTTGCAGTTCCAGTGCTCGCAGATCGCTGGTTTTGACATCGGCTTTCACCCGTAGATTTTTGCCAAAGGTATCGGTCACCTGCGCATCGATGGCACATTTGGCGGCTCCCAGATGTGCCAGAACTCGGGTGGAGATCTCTCCCGCATCAAAGGTCTTCAGGTCGATGCGTAATTCATCAAGCACCACATCCATCGGCAAGGCGAAGTTTTTGATGACGAGCAATCGCGGTTGCCATTCGACCTGAGCCTTCAGGTTTTCCAAAGCGAGTCCGTCAGGAAGAATACGCAGCTCGCGGCATTCGAAAACACCGGGCATTCCGTCACCGACTTGCAGAGTCAGGCCTTTGATCAAGAGTCGTTTGCCGTCAGCGAGAGTCGTGTCAGCATTCAAGTTTTTGAGGTCGATGTAACCCGGCCAGATCAGCGGCGGAGCTTTGCCTGATGGCTCTTGTTTTTTCTCGATTGCCACCTCGGTCTTGGGCAGCTTTCGGAGATCCACGGAGGCTTCGAGGTCATGAAGCTGGATGCCTTTGATGATGTGCTCAATGTCGGCCCGAGCATTGTAATGAACGGCCAGACTTCCTAGGCTGAGCTTCGGGAGCCAGTGTGTGTCACCGCCACCGGACTGAAGTTCTTTGATTTCGAGATCGTTCCAAAGCGAGCCTCCCACCTGCCAGGACAGCGGCAGATTTTTTGTCAGGGCAGCCTGTGGTCCCGCCCATTGTAAGAGGGCCAGAATGATCGGGCGATGAAAGATGACCAGTCCAGCGATCAAGACAGCGCCGAGCAGCAGCAGCCTTTTCAGCCACCGCCACAGACGACTGGGACGCTCAGGTGCTTCGGATTCAACAGACACGCTGCTTCCTTGCGCCTGAACTGAGGCTGTGGCAAGTCTTGGACGTAGCTCAATTCGGTTCACTGGTTGCTTTCGTCAGTCGTAAGTCGAGTGTCTCCTTATGAAATGGTCCTTTAAAATCGCCACCGTCGCAGGGACGGAAGTGCGCATCCATATCACGTTTTTCATTCTGCTGGCCTTTGTGGCGCTGCAAGGCATGGCGGGCGGTCAAGGCTGGCAGGGAGCGGTGGATGCGGTGTTGTTTGTCTCAGCGGCGTTTGTCTGCGTGCTGCTGCATGAGTTTGGTCACGTCTTTGCGGCGCGTGCTTACGGCATCCGCACACCTGACATCACCCTGCTGCCCATTGGCGGCATGGCGAGGCTGGAGCGCATGCCCAGAACGCCACAGCATGAGCTGGTGGTGGCTGTCTGTGGGCCGCTGGTGAATGTGGTGATTGCTGCGACGATCTATCTTTTGTTAGGTGTCGGTTTGGTGATGAATCCTGAATATCATTTCGAGCAGTCAGGACGCTTCTGGGAGAAGCTCATGGCCTGGAATCTCCTGATGGTGGCGTTTAACATGATTCCGGCCTTCCCGATGGATGGCGGGCGCGTCCTGCGGGCCTTTCTCGCCATGATCTTGGATTACGGTCGTGCCACGCGCTGGGCAGCGACCGTGGGGCAGGGGATCGCCTTGGTGACAGCGCTGTGGATGCTTCTTTCAGGCAATGTGAGCCCGGTGCTGCTACTCATCGCCTTCTTCATTTTCATGGCGGCTGGGCAGGAGGCCGCAGCTGTGACCCAAAGGGAAGAAACGCAGGGACTGACCGTGCGTGATGCGATGCTCACGGACTTTCGTCCGTTGCCAGCGAATGCGATTTTGCGCGATGCCGTGGATCTGCTGCTGGCAGGCACTCAGCAGGATTTTCCGGTGATGGATGAGAATGGCGACTTCAGCGGGATGCTGAATCGTCACCAGCTCATCAGTGCTCTCTCTGAACACGGAGCCAGCCACCCGGCACGAGCGGTCATGGAGGTCTGTGACATCGAGATTCCTGCACATCTCGGGCTCAGTGAAGCTCTCGAAACGCTGAGCGCGACTTCTTGCCATGCTTTGCCAGTGGTTGATTCCGTGACTGGGCGTCTCGTCGGTTTGCTGACGGCGGAAAATGCGGGTGAACTGATGCTGGTCAAAGCAGCCCTGCGGCGTGCTTGAATTGCGAAGCATCGCGTGACAGAGGACTCTTTCTGGACGATGGAGAAACTGGCTTCATCGGGTTGAGGTCGTTATCCTCATGCAACGATTCCTCTGTGATTGCGGCAATGTTCTCTTCTTCGGTAGCTCGCAATGTCTGAAGTGTGCCAGTCCTGTCGGCTATGATCCAGCTCGCGGGCTGATGGTGAAAATATCGACGGAGCACCGCGTGAAGCTTTGCCAAAACGGGGTGAAACATCGGCTGTGCAACTGGCTGCTGCCTGCTGATTCCAAGGAAGTGTTCTGTTTGTCCTGCCGGATGAACCGAACGATCCCCGACCTGAATTGGGGAAGAAATCTGCTGCTCTGGGGGCGCATGGAACTGGCCAAGCGGCGGTTGCTTTATGGTCTGCTCAGCCTTGGCATCCGGCTGCCTTCTAAAACAGACAATCCTTCCTCGGGCTTGGCTTTCGACATTGTTAGCACGTTGTCGAACCCAACCGTAACGACAGGCCATCTCAATGGTGTCATCACGGTGAATCTGGAGGAGGCTGACGACACTTATCGCCAGATCAATCGACAGCAGCTAGGCGAGAGCAGCCGCACCTTGTTGGGGCATTTTCGTCATGAAAGTGCGCACTATCTTTGGCAGCGATACCTCTCCGATCTAGCCTGGGATGATCCACTGCGTCTGGCTTTCCGGGAGCGTTTCGGGAATGAATGGATCGATTACTCGACGGCGCTGAATTTGCATTATCAGCGCGGTTCCCAGCCGGGTTGGGAGCAGAGTTACATCACCGCTTATGCCGCCTCGCATCCCTGGGAGGACTGGGCTGAAACGTGGGCGCACTACATGCAGATCGTTGATGGACTGGAGACTTGTGAGAGCTTGGGCATTGATGTTAGGCATGTCGCGCTGCCGCTGGTCATGCTTCCCAATATCGCTGGCACCCTGCCGGCCATGCTTCCGCAGTCAGGCCTCACGGATGGCGAGTTTCTCGCCTGGTTGCAGCGCTGGATGTGCCTTTCCAGCGTGCTGAATGAGATCGCCCACAGCATGGGCGAGCCTGCTCTGTATCCCTTTGTGATCTCGGTGCCGGTGGCGCAGAAGCTTAGACTCGCCCATCACTTCGCCTCGGTTTGGGGTCGGCGTTATGGCTGAAAAGATGGCTTTATGACATGCCATCGCCCGCGCCCCAGGGCTCCAGATTGCTTAGCTTCTTCGCCTCCAGAGCGCGGTAGCAATCGGGAAGATCAAAATGCTCCAGCACACCAAACGGCATCACCGCATACGGCCACTGGTAGTCCTCATGAATGGCGATTTCGTGGAAAGATGTGAGCGCATTTTTTAAAGTCACCTGCTGCACCTCCTGACTGAGCACAGCCGCCAAAGCCGCAGGCAGGGCACCCCAGCCTTTGCCTGCTAGATGAATCTCTGTGTGCCCCGCTGCTACAAGAAGCTGGATCACCCGCAGCAAATCATAAGTCCGCTGACCGAGCAACGGTTGGCCGAGCATCAAGGCAAAGGCCGCGTAGAAATAATGACTGCCGTAAGGCCGCAGGAACTGATTGGCACCGCAGGTGTCCGGCTGGGATTCACCAATGCCGCGCACATCGCAGGCAAAGAAGGCTGCATCAGGAGCAGCGGCGATCAGTTCCTTCACGAAGGCATCGTCACGAAGCTCGGCATCAGCAGAGCGATGAGAGACATAAAGAACCGCTTTTGTTTGTCCACGCGGCAGACGCGAAGTCAGTGCTTCATCGCTGAGTCGCGTGACCAAGGCATGAACCCCTCCCCCAGTCTCCACGGCATACGTGCAGTACTCCTTCTTCGGATACTTCCGGCTGCCGACGTTTCTGAGAATGCGGTAATCTGGGGCAGAAGCGGGTAGTGATGGAAGCGTTAAAACATCGCGCATCGCTTTGCTCAGAGCCTCGCCCTGCAACGGCGCACGCTTGGCTGCCAATGCCTCCGCCTTTTCACGCGTGTAGGTCATCAGCATCTTCGATCCAAGCCGAGCCGCCTGACCTTCCGGCGTACATTGGAGATCGGCATCGGACTCGATTTTCATCTCGGGTTCAGTCGCAAGCACCGCGATGCCCGTGACCTTGCCAAAGAAGCGATACATGGCTTCACGGTTCGCCTGCGTGTAGCCGTGTGGATCAGGACCGATGTGGAGCTGGATGTTCTCCGGCTTGCCTAACAAGGTGTAGAGTTTTTTCAGCCGCTCGTAAGTTTCCGCCGAGCCGCGTGCATCGAAGTAGTCCTTCTCCTGGGCCATGATGATGACAGGCTTTGGAGCCATGGCGGCGAGAAAATCACAGTGATCCAAATCGGCCGCGAGCACGCCGGGCGGGCATTGCTCATTGTCCTGCGGAAGTTCATTCTCCGCGCCACGGCGAAAGGTCGTCACGAAGCAGGATGGTGC
>CANHTV010000197.1 GCA_947463285.1 Verrucomicrobiaceae bacterium
GAGCCGAAATGCGCCGAGCCATGGGCACCGCCGTCTTCAGCGGCATGATCGGCGTCACCTTCCTCGGCCTCTTCCTCACCCCCGTGTTTTACGTGCTCATGATGAAGCTCGGGAAGCAGAAGAAGGTCGAGCCAGTGGTCACTCACCTGCCGACTTCAGAATCAGCTCCCGCAGTTCCGCACTCATGAAGAAGTTAGCCTTAGCTTCCAGCTCTTTGATGCACAGGCGGAGAGCGTCTAGGTGCCCGGCTTTTTTTGCTTCCAACAAAATGCCCAATAGCCCTTTGATGGGGACATTCATGGAGGCCGCCACACTTCGTCCCCTGGCTTCATCAATCAACAAAACGTCTGCACGGCGATTGTATGCCAGCGAGATGGACTCAGACTCTCCTTCGTCGATTTTTGGCATGAATGACAGCGCAAGACTTCGCTCTTCTTCTGTCAGAGTTACAACTTTGAAGAGCCCAGACTGAATGAATGACAACATCTCTTGCCTCGCCTTGGCCACCTATAAATTTCCCAGCTCTCGGAAAACGGCTTCTGGCATGACCACCGATTTAAAAAGCTTCGGTAGCACATCCAGCCTATCGATCAGGGCTAGATTGGAAATGACGGAGGTGTCACTGATGATGAGCATGAGCCGGCTTCTGATCCAGTTCAAGCATGAAGCTCTCCAGAGTCATGCGGGGGATTTCACGCTTGCAGAGTTCTTTTTGAAAGCCCAGCAAATCCAGCCCAGTCATCCTCATGCCCTGGCCAAAAGTGATGATGTCCTTCTCGTAAAGTCTGCACGCCAGTTCCGTGAGGATCCTCAACCCTTGCTCAGGTTCCTTGGCTGCTTCTTCGGTGATGTCGGGGAAATCAGCTTCGATTTTCATGCTCCCAACATGCCCTCCCGCCTTATTTCTGCCAACTCCTGATTTTAATCCCATGCGCTTCCTCCTTTTTCTCCTCGCCACCAGCGCCATCGCGCAAGTCGGACCCAACTATGAGCGTCCTGACTCGGTCTCTCCACCCAAGTTCAAGGGCGTCACTTGGCGTGCTGCCAATCCTTCTTCCCATCTGCCGAAAGGCGAGTGGTGGAAGGTCTTTCATGACGCGAAGCTCAACGAGCTCGAAGCCAAGGCCACAGCGAACAATCAGCAGCTCAAAGCCGCCATCGCCCGTTTTGATCAGGCTCGTGCCACGGCTCGCATCACACGCGGAGATTTCCTTCCGACGCTCGGGGCTCCGCTCAGTGCTGACCGTCAGCGCACCTCGGGGAACATGCCTTCGCCCTTTCCGTTGAATGGCCTTCGCTACGATGGACCGGCTTATAATGCCCCGCTCGACTTCTCCTGGGAGATCGACCTCTGGGGCAAGATCCGGCGCGGTGTCGAGGCTGACAAAGCCACTGCCGCAGCCGCTGCGGATGCCGTTCACAACATGCTGCTCGGCATTCAGGCCGAAGTCGCCTCCACCTACTTCCAATTGCGAGCGCTCGATGCCGAAATGCGTGTCGTTCGTGAAGCTGTGAGCTGGCGTGGTGAAGCGCTGAAGATCGCTAAAGCCCGTGTGCTCGCGGGTGCAGGCAGCGAACTCGAAGAAGCCCAGTCCGAAACCGAAGTCGCGAGTGCTGAGGCCGAAATCTCCGCGCTACAAGCCCGCCGCGATCAGCTCGAAAACACGCTCGCTATCCTCATCGGAACCAATGCGGCCAGTTTTCATCTCGCCGTGAATGCCAGCGAACTGCGCAGTCCGCCGAGCCTGCCCGCCGGAGTGCCCACCGACCTCTTGGAGCGCCGCCCCGACATCTCCCAGGCCGAGCGTCAACTCGCCGCTGCCACGGCGAAGATCGGCGTCGCCAGAGCACAGTTCTTCCCGAGCCTGAAGCTCGCTGGCAATGGCGGTTTCCAGAGCGGCGACATCGACATCCTCTTCGAACCCGCCTCCTTGCTTTGGAGCTACGGGCCAAAGATCAACATCCCGCTTTTCTCTGGCAACAAAAACCGTTTTAACCTCTCCCGCTCCAAATCCATCCACGACGAAGCCCTCGCGGGCTATCGCCAGGCCTTCCTCGCCGCCGTGGCCGATGTCGAAACCAGCCTCTCCCAGATCCGCAACTACGCCACCCAGTCTAGCGCCCAGCAGCGAGCCCGCAGCAGCGCCGAGCGTGCCTCCCAGCTTGCCAAAACCCGCTACGAATCCGGCACCAGCCCTTACCTCGACGTCATCGAAGCCAACCGCACTGTGCTCACCATCCAGCGCGGCACCATCCAAACCTCAGGTCAGCGCTTCGCAGCCACCGTCAGCCTCGTAAAAGCTATCGGCGGAAGCTGGGAACAAAGCCAGACCGTCATTATGCCCGAGGTCAATCGCGATCCAGAGGCTCGTGCCCTTGGCGACCTCGATAAGCCTGGCTTTTTCTCCAAGGTGAAGGGCATCTTCAAAGCCAAAACGACAGGCCCGAACTGAACAATATCTTATTTTTGGAAATGATTATTCCGAATCACCAACTTGATTCCTCAATGATCAAGGTGGTGGAGGCGAGGGGAATTGAACCCCTGTCCGAATGGCCGTAAGCCGAGGCTTCTACATGCTTAGCTGGTGTTTTAATCTCGGTTTGGGGCTTCCATCAGCAGAATCCCGTCCACCCAGCGTCCTGTTTAATCTCGCTTTCGACCCGGTCGCGCGGTCAGCCAGCCAGTCTGGCAGTTGCGTCGTCGAGGCTACCAGACATTGCCTCGAGGACGTCGCGGGGCTTAGGCCGCGAGAGCGAGCTCGTTAGAGTTTGCTGTTGTTTTTTTGATCCGATTTTTTACGAGGCCAACGAATCATCCTCGGCATGCCACCCCGACCGCAGACTACCCGTCGAAACCAGGACGCCCCCAGTCAGTGTTGACCTGCTATCCATCCTCCAGCCTGACGGGGAGTCAAGCACGCTTCTGGGTTTAATCGGATCAGCGATACTCGATGACGTCTTTGAACTCAAAGCGGACTTTCGGCAGCTCGGCATACCGATCATCAGCGCTGCGATAACCGACTGGGCATAGGACGGCGGTGGTGTAGCCCGTTCCTTCGAGACCGAGTACTTCGTCAAACTTTTCAGGAACAAAGCCTTCCATCGGGCAGGTATCGAGGCCCAAAAGTGAGGCAGCCAGCATGAACTGGCCGAGGGCAATATAGCTCTGTAGCTTGGCCCAGGTCTCCAGTCCGCCTTTGGCTTCAAGACCGTCACGGAAGCCTAACACCATTTTGCGGAAGCCCATGAGGGCATCAGCGGTGCCACCACGCACCTCGATCATGCGGGCGATGTTGGCATCGACGTAATCTTCTCCCAGAGTCTTTGGTACGGTCATGATGATGAGGTGGGAGCAGTCGGCGACCTGGCGCTGATTCCAGGCATGGGGGACGAGTTTTTCACGCAGGGCTTGATCCTGAACGATGAGAAACTTCCAGGGCTGTAAGCCGAAGCTGGACGGGGTGAGGATGAGTGACTGCTCAAGCTGCTGCCAAAGGTCTGCCGGGATCTTTTTGGCGGGGTCGAATACTTTGCAGGCGTAGCGATGATTGAGGGCGGTGAGGATGTCGGTCATGGGAATCAGTTATGAGTGAGGGTTAGCGGGCGAGTTTTTGGTAGAGGCGCTCGATGCCTTCGGGGCTGCGCGAGGAGACGAGGGCTTCAGCGAGGATAAAGGCTACGTCGAGTCGATTGATTTTGATGCCACGAAGCCGCTCCTCCCAGCTAGCTTTTTCCATGCGGGTGAGGGTTTTGATGCCAATGAGCAGTGGTAGGGCGGTGGCGTAGCGCAGCTTGGCATCGCTGACGTTTTTCACGTAGTTTAGTCCGTCCTGAAGATGGCCGTAGCAGATGGTGAGCCAATGATCCCAGGCGGGCTTGAGGATGGAGCTGTCACGCAGGACTTTGTCGGCGGGATGACCCGGGAGGTAGCAGCGGCCATCACGGAGGTCTTCGCCGATGTCGCGCAGGATGTTGATGAGCTGGAGGCCTTTGCCGAGGCGGGCTCCCCAGGTTTTCATCTGCTCAAGATCAACCACCGGCGCGAGGGCCTCGGGCTTTTCACTGGCACACATTTCGGTCCAAAACTCCCCCACACAGCCTGCGACGAGCCAGGTGTATTCATCGAGTTCATCTTCGCTCAGAAGGCAGCGCAAGGTACCGTCAGAGGGGAATCTCTGGATATCCAGACGCTGCCCATAGATGATGCGCTCCAAGACCTGCTGGATGGCGGTTAATGAGGCTCCCTGCATGGTGCGTAGCCAGGCAAGACCATCCGCAAAACGCTCCATGAGCTTTTGCTCCGCGGCATCGCTTTGCAGACTAACAAAAACGTCGGCGATGCAGGTACTGAGGCGGGTCTGGATGGCCTCGTCTGGTGCCTGAATGAGCTGCTCGAAGGCGTTCAGGCAATCGATCCGCAGCTCAGCGGCCACACTGGCGGTATCAGCGATGGTATCAGCCGTGCGCGCCAGTAAGTAGGCTAGAGAGATAGGCTCCCGCAGCTCTTTGGGCAGGGCTTTGAGCGTGAGGTAAAAGGAGCGTGAGACGCTGGCCAGAAGCTGCCCGCCGAGTTCGCGTTCGTGATGGGATTCGTCGGACATGCAGGCGGGATTAGGAGCGTTTGCCAGCGCGATGCTGGGCGATGAGTTCGCGGATTTTTTCGGCGCGGTTTTCGGGATTCGGATGCGTGCTGAGCATCTCCGGCTGGCGGTTGCCACTGGCGGCATTGGCGAGAATTTTCATGACGCCGATCATGGCCTCGGGATTGTAACCTGCCTCAATGAGAAAACGCACACCGAGGGCATCAGACTCCAGTTCATCATCGCGTCCGTATTTCATGATGCGAAAGTTCGCCACCTGCTGAGCGATCTGGGCACCGACGTTACTCTGCCCGTCTGAGAGCAGCATCCCAGCACCCTGAGCGAGGCCGGTCCAGAGCTTTGTGGTAGCCATTTGTTCATTGGAATGACGACCGACGACATGCCCGATCTCATGACCGAGCACGCCAGCGAGCTGATCCTCATTTTGCAGCAGGCGCAGCAGAGCCTCTGTGATGAAAATCGGTCCGCCCGGCAGGGCGAAGGCATTGATGGTCTTGGTATCCGCCAGCAGGTGAAATTTAAACGGATACAGCGTCTGCCGGGCAAGGGTGCTCTGGACGAGCTTCATGCCCACACGCTCGACGAGGGCCTGTGCCTGGGCATCACGCGACTGGCCGCCCATCTGGCGCAGCATCATCGGGGCCGATTGAAAGCCGAGCGCCACTTCTTCCTTCGCCGTAGCATAGGCCAGGCGCTGAGTGCGGCCCGTGAATTCATTCTGATACGGCGTGGTGCTCAGGTAGTGATAAACCAGCGTGCCGGCGATCACGAGCAGCGCCATCATCAAGCGTGGATGGCAACCGATGCCACGACGCTGGTCCTGATCATAATGCCGGGGATGGCCGGAAAGAAGACGGGTGAAAAAGTCGTGCATAAGCAGAAAGCCCGACGATGCCTAGAGCGACTGTGGAAGCCAGCGCATTCTCCAAAAAGCAGGCAAATCCATCGTACGCTTTTTGGTAAAGATAGGTGGCAGCCCACGAGCACTTTCACTTCGTAGCGGGCACCAGATGAACAGCCATCAGGTCCATCAGCTTGTCCTTGATCAGGGTCGCGGCAGAGAGAGTTAGTGATCCTGATCCATCTGTCACTTTCAGTGTACCAAGATTTTTTTCCTGCGGTCCTTTGAGAGTCGTGTCGATCTGACCTTTCAGTTTAAAGCGGCTTTCTTCGATCAAGATCTCGCCACCATCCAGGGGGCCGCTGCGGTAGTGTAGAATGACCTCATAGCCACCCGGCGGGAGCGCAGGCAGCTTCCACTTCGCCGAGGCTCCGATCTTGTTCCAGCCAGTGAGCAGTCCACCCTCCAACCGCACGCCGGAGAGCTCCGCCTGCTCCAAGGGCAGGGTGACCCGATCCGGCAACTGACTGGCTTTGATGGATTGCTCACGCATTTGCAGCAGGAGCAGTTCTTTATCCAGACGCTCCAATTCTCCTTCCACACGGCGGCGCTCTTCACGCACCGCGATGGCTCCGGTGTAATCACGGGCTTCCGCACGTTGTTTTTCCAGCGCGGTCAGCTCCAGCAGATGTTTCTTCATCGGTGCCAGACTCACCTCGATCAATGACCGCTGAAACATCAGCCGTTCCTTTTCCATCAGCATCTCACCAGCATCATCAGCCACAGCCAAGGACGCACTGGCGGCCATGACCGCCAGCCCGAGACAGCTCCAGATGAGAGAAAAAGTTTTCACAGCAGACAATGTGCATTGTTGTATCCCAGCAGACACTTTGAACAAGATAATTTCTGCCTACTGAACTGCATCGGGTCATTTTGCATGACTTTTTCTGTCTGATCCGTTTCAATGCCCACCTCAGTTTCACACCATCCCATGCGCCTCCTTCCCTTTTTTCTCCTCTCGCTCGCCCTCTCAGCCTCCGCTGCCGACTGGAAAATCAGCACTTTCGCTGGCACGGGTGAAAAAGGTGGCGCTGGTGATGGCGGCCCTGCCGTGAAGGCGACGATCGACAATCCCTTCGGCCTCACTCGTGGTCCTGATGGTGCCCTCTATTTCTGCGAATACACCGGCCAGCGCATCCGCAAAGTCACACCAGACGGCATCATCCACACCGTCGCGGGCTCAGGTCAAAAAGGCTACAGTGGCGATGGCGGCCCGGCTCTCGCGGCCAGCTTCAATCTCCCGCATGAACTGCGCTTCGATGCCGCAGGTGACCTTTATGTCGTCGATATGACGAACCATGCTGTGCGTAAGATCGACATGAAGACCGGTTTCATCAGCACCCTCGCTGGCAATGGCAAACCCAGTTACAGCGGTGATGGCGGCCCTGCAGCCAAGGCCCAGTTCAAGCAACCTCACAGTATCCAGTTTGGTCCGGACGGCTCACTCTATGTCTGCGACATCGGCAACCACGTCATCCGTAAGATTGACATGAAGACGGGCCTCATCAGCACCTTCGCGGGCATCGGCAAGCCTGGCCCGAC
>CANHTV010000198.1 GCA_947463285.1 Verrucomicrobiaceae bacterium
CCGCCGGTTTTGACGATGCGGCCGTCTTTGAGGACGTGGACGATGTCGGGCTGGATGTAGTTCAGGAGGCGCTGGTAGTGGGTGATGACGAGGAAGCCGCGGTTCTCGCTGCGCATGGCGTTCACGCCGCGGGAGACGATTTTGAGGGCGTCGATGTCGAGACCAGAGTCGGTTTCGTCGAGGATAGCGTATTTTGGCTCCAGCATCATGAGCTGGAGGATTTCGTTGCGCTTCTTTTCGCCGCCGGAGAAGCCTTCATTGACGCTGCGGCTAGTGAAGCTGCGGTCCATTTCGAGCTGGTCCATGCGGGCGTAGAGCTGTTTGTAGAACTTCACGGCGTCGATGTCCTCTCCCTTCGGCAGGCGGGCTTTGAGGGCGGCGCGGAGGAAGTTGGCGTTGCTGACGCCGGGTATCTCGTGCGGGTATTGGAAGGCGAGGAAGAGCCCAGCGCGGCTGCGTGCATCGACGGCCATGTCGAGGATGTTTTCGCCATCGAGCAGGACCTCGCCGCTAGTGACTTCGTAGTCTTCGTGGCCGCATAGGACCTTGCTCAGCGTGCTTTTGCCAGAACCGTTAGGGCCCATGATGGCATGGACTTCACCGGGGTTGATCGTGAGATTGAGGCCTTTGAGGATTTCGCGGCCGGGGATCTGGGCGTGGAGGGATTTAATTTCGAGGGACATGGAAAGGGAGGAAAGATGGGGGATGAGGGATTATTTGGACGCGCAGGCATCGCAGGTGCCGTGGATGGCGAGGTCGGTGCGGGTGATGCGGGTGCCTTTGGGCAGGTTCCAAAACTTCGCAGGGTCGAAATCGCTGGCAGGATGGGCGTCGATGACCTTGCCGCAGGTTTCGCAGTGGAAATGGACGTGTTCGTGGAGATTGGCGCAGTAGCGAGACTGGCCGCGTTCGAGGTGGACAAGCTTGATGAGGCCCGCTGTGGTCAGATGATCCAGGCAGTTATAAACCGTGGCCAGGGAGATGTGCGGGGAGCGGTCCTTCACCCGAGTGTAGAGGTCCGTAGCAGTCGGGTGATCCGTGGAGGCGGCGAGCACCTCGAAGACCTCCCGACGGTGCGGGGTCAGGCGGGCATCTTTCCCGAGCACGGCCAGGCGGCAGTCGAGGCCGGTCGGTTTGGCTGGTTGGCGCTGGGTAGGAGGAGGCATGAGATTTTAGAATTAGAATGATTCTAATGTTCCAAAACGCGATGATATCAACCTTGGATTCGGATTTTATTGAATTTTCGCCGAAGGATCAGAACTTCGTTTAATCCGTTTCGTTGCCTCTAGCCTCGTGGCTGGCGATTTTTTGCTGCTCGGCAAGATGGGCTGCTTTTTCGGCAGCGAGCTTGGCGACGGAAGCAGCCATGATGGCTCTTTGTTTGGCCTGCTGCTCGGCGAGAGCTTCGGCGCGCTTGGCTTCTCGCAAGGCCCGGGCCTCTTCAGCAGCTTTCTGGGCTTTTTGACGCTCGGCATCCTGAATGGCCTTGGCAGCGGCGATCTCTGCTGCACGCTTTTCTTTTTCGATCCGCGCGGCTTCTTTCTCTTCTTGTTGTTTGGCTTTCAAGGCGGCGGCAGCGGCACGCATAGCTTCGACCTCCAGCAGAGCTTGGGCCTTGGCAGCAGCAGCGGCCTCCTTGGCGGCTTCCTTTTCAGCCAAAGCTCGGGCTTTAGCCTCGGCGCGCTCGGCTAATTCCTTGGCTTTTGCCGCTGCTTTTTCGGCATCGGCTTGTTCTTTGGCAAGACGTGCCGCTTCTTTTTCTGCGAGAACTTGAGCCTTGGCTTCGATGGCAGCAGCCTTGGCTGCTTCCTTCTCGGCCTGCGCCTGCGCTTTGGCTGCGGCTTGTTCCGCCATCGCCTGCTCTTTGGCGAGACGTGCCGCTTCCTTTTCTGCGAGAGCTTGAACCTTGGCTTCGATGGCAGCTGCCTTGGCTGCTTCTTTCTTGGCCAAGGCTTGTTCTTTGGCCGCAGCTTTTTCAGCGTCCGCTTGTTCTTTGGCACAACGCATCGCTTCTTTCTGCGCCAGTAGCAGCGCCTTTGCTTCCGCAGCGGCTAGTTTGGCGGCTTCTTTTTCAGCCAGGACCTGAGCTTTGGCTGCGGCCTTCGCAGCGACTTCCTGCTCCTTGGCAAGACGTGCCGCTTCCTTTTCTGCGAGCGCCTGAGCACGTGCGACTTCCTTTTCTGCAGCCGCCTGTTCCCTGGCTTGCAGGGCTGCTGCTTTTTCGGCGAGGTCGGAGGCGGTTTTTGCCTCCATGGCAGCCGCCAGTTGCTCAGCATGGGCTAGGAGTCGCTGACTGAGGTCGCTATTGCTCTGGCAAAGTTCCTCTGCAGCTATCGCCAGGACGCAGGGCTGAATGTCAAGAGCTTGAAGTTTCTGAGCTGTTTGGGAAAGGACTTGGAGGAATTTGGAGTCGAGTTTGGTGGTCATCGAGTAGCGTAAAAAAATCGGCGCGCATGAATGGGCTGCGTTACTGCCCTGTAAAGCTTGAAGGCAGTCCATACGATGACTTCCTGGGAATCCTTTTTGAGATGTGAGATGACGTCGGCAGTTCCGTGATGCAGCATTCCCCAGCATGACAGCCGCATCTACGAGTGAACTCCCCCGCCTCATCGCCATCGTCGCCATGGCCTCCAATCGCGTCATCGGGCGTGATGGCACCCTGCCCTGGCATTTCCCGGAGGATCTGAAGTTCTTTAAGCGCACCACGCTGGGCCACCCGATCTTGATGGGGAGAGCCACTTTTGAATCCATCGGTCGCCCTTTGCCTGGCAGGCAAAACATCGTTCTCAGTCGGACCATGGCACCACGTGAAGGCATCACCGTCATACGTCATATCTCTGATCTGCCTCAGCATTGCCCCGCAGGCATCACCGTCTTTGTCATCGGAGGCGCTCAGGTTTATGCTGAGCTGTTGCCTCAATGCGATGGGCTTTACCTCACCTGGGTGCATCAACCCTATGAAGGCGATACTTATCTGCCTGAATTCGAGTCTCTCTTCACTCTAAAGGACGTGCTGGAAAAAACGGACGCGCTGGAGTTTCGCTACTATGAGCCACGCCGTGCTGCCTGACGAGATGCCCAGCGAGTGAATACAGACCGCTGCTTGCATCCCGGCGGCTAGACCTTATTCTCCCGGCCCCTAATCCATACAATGAATCAGCTCGATCAGCTCAAGCAGCATACCATCGTTGTGGCAGACACCGGCGACTTTGAGGCCATGAAGGCCTACAAGCCCCAGGATGCCACCACCAATCCATCCCTCATTCTCCAAGCCTCCCAAAAGGCCGAATACCGCTCGCTGGTCGATCAGGCCATCTCAGAATACAAAAGCAGCAGCCTGACTGGCAGTGCCAAGGTTGAGGCCATCATGGATCGCATTCTCATTCTATTCGGCCTTGAGATTCTGAAGATCGTCCCAGGTCGTGTTTCCACGGAGGTGGATGCCCGCCTTTCCTTTGATACCCAGGGGAACTTAGACAAAGCCCGCCAGCTCATCGCCGCCTATGAAAAAGAAGGCATCTCACGTGAGCGTGTGTTGATCAAAATCGCCTCGACATGGGAAGGCATCAAGGCTGCTGAAATCCTCCAAAAAGAAGGCATCAACTGCAACCTGACACTTCTCTTCAGTCTGGCTCAAGCAGTGGCCTGCGCCGAGGGTGGCATCAAGCTGATCTCGCCCTTCGTTGGTCGTATCTTGGACTGGTACAAGAAGAGCACTGGCCTGGAATACGCCGCAGCAGAAGATCCTGGTGTTCAGTCCGTGACTCAGATCTACAACTACTACAAGCACTTCGGCTACAAGACCGAAGTCATGGGAGCTAGCTTCCGCAACAAAGGCGAGATCACAGAACTCGCCGGCTGCGACTTGCTCACCATCAGCCCAGGCCTGCTCGGTGAACTCCAAAACTCCGTCGAACCCCTGACACGCAAGCTGAATTCCGACACCGCAGGATCCCTCAAGATCGAGCGTATCGGCAGCGATGAGAAAACTTTCCGCTGGCTTTTCAACGAAGACGCCATGGCCACCGAAAAGACGGCTGAAGGCATTCGCAACTTCGGCAAAGACATCGTGAAGCTGGAAAAACTGATCGAAGCAGGTCTGTAATTCACTCACAAAAAGGCGCAGCTACCAATCGGTGCTGCGCCTTTTTCTTGAATGGATGGGCCTTTTTACAGAAGTGCCAAGATCGGCAGGGGCGTCAGATCATTGACGCCATTAGGGAACATCCGCTTGCGGAAAGTGAGAACCTCAGGGTCTTTGTCAGTAATCAAAACGACGTGCTCGAAGTGAGCGCTCGGCTTGCGATCCTGTGTGATCGCCGTCCAGTTATCTGATAAAACTCGAGTCTTGGCAGTCCCCATGTTCACCATCGGCTCGATGGCAATTGTCATACCAGCTTTCAGGCGCGGGCGTTCTCCTTTTCGTCCATAATTCGGCACCTGCGGCTCTTCGTGCAGCTTTCGTCCCACACCATGCCCGACAAATTCACGCACAACGGTGTAACCATACTGCACGACGTGATCTTCGACGGAGGCACAGAGGTCGCCGAGCATCCAGCCATCGCGGGCGTGACGGATTGCACAGTGGAGAGATTCCTCCGTGGCTGCTAGCAAGTGCAGTGTTTCTTTGGCGACATTACCCACGGGAACAGTGAGCGCGTTATCACCGATCCAACCGTCATACTCGATACCGACATCGATTTTCACAATGTCTCCATCCTGAATAACTCTTGGACCACCAATACCGTGGACGATCTCTTCGTTGATTGAGATACAGATGTGTCCTGGAAACTTGCGATAGCCTAGAAAGGCGCTTTTGCAGCCACGAGCTTTCATCTCAGCAGCTGCGTAACGATCCACTTCACCCGTGGTAATTCCAACTTGAACCTGTGCTGCTGTTTTAAGCAACACATCGCGGGCGATTCCGTTGGCGACACGCATGCTCTGTTGTTGAGCACCATGTCTGATGGGGATTTTATTCGAGAGCAAACCCATGGCGGACTACTTTCCGCCGGTGGATATAAACCATGCTACACCCAAGATGGTGATGATCGCGATACCAACCCAGAGCCAAACCACTGTGGTTGGGTCAGCTACATTGCCTGACTGCTGCATACGGTCAAAGCGACCGCGGATACGGCCTTTCTTGAGGAAGCCATCATAGTGACTCTGGAGCAGATGAGTTTCGATCTGTCGCATCACGTCGAGAACCACACCAACCAAAATCAGCAAGCTAGTACCACCGAAAAACTGCGCCGTCTGCGGAGCAATCCCCATAAAACGACTAATCAAAGCAGGGAGCACATACAGGAGAGTCAGAAAGATAGCACCTGCGAAGGTCAGGCGGCTCATCGTGAAGTCGAGGAAATCAGCCGTTGGCTTGCCAGGGCGAATGCCAGGTAGGTAGCCACCACCTTTTTTGAGATCTTCTGAAATCTGGGTCGGCTGGAACATCGTTGCTACCCAGAAGTAGCTGAAGAAGAAAATCAGAGCCGCAGAAATGGTATAATATACCCAGCCCGAACCGATTAGAGCGGAGAAGTCCTGGACCCAACGCACGTCTGGAAACATAGAACTAAGGATCTGCGCGGGGAACAAAAGGATGGCTTGTGCAAAGATGATCGGCATCACACCAGAGTAGTTGACCTTGAGTGGCAAGTATTGGGTCTGACCACCATAGACTTTACGACCGACGACGCGCTTGGCGTATTGAATAACGATGCGTCGAGTCGCCTGCGTCAGGGCAATCACGCCAGCGATGACAATGACCATAAACGCCATGAGCATTACCAGCTTAAATGGCTTGCTCATATCGTTGTTAGCACCACCAACGAAAGTCTGCCAAACCTGAACAAGAGCACCTGGCAGATCTGAAACAATATTCACACAAATCAGCAGAGAAACGCCATTGCCGATGCCACGTTCTGTAATCATTTCCCCCAGCCACATCATGAGCATGGTGCCAGCAGTAATGGTGATCACGGTGCTGAAAACAAACCAGAAACCATAATCAGGCACCAAAGGGCGTCCCAAGCGGTCAATGACATCCTGAAGACCCCCAAGGAAGATGTTCTGGCCAGGTGATGCTAAGGATTTAGCGAGCAAATAACCTTGGAACAAGCAGAGAGCGATAGTTGCAAGTCGAGTGAATTGCGTGATCTTTTGACGACCACCATCTTCACGGGCCATCTTGCTCATGCTAGGGACAACGGCCGTCAACAGCTGGAGCATGATACTCGCACTGATGTAGGGCATGATTCCCAGAGCGAAAATAGCACAGTTTTGGAGACCTCCACCGCTGAACACGTTCAACAATGCAGCAACTTGCGCACCAGCACCGCTAGAGTCAGCCGTGCGCGTTTTAATCCACTCGTCCAACACAGAGACATCAACTCCAGGCAGAGTGATGGCAGTGCCGATACGAACGATGACAATCATCGCCAGCGTGAATAAAATACGGGCGCGAAGGTCAGGAACCTTAAAACTGTTGGCGAATGCGGAAATCATGAAAAGAGATAGCGGGTCGGTTTAAACAAAAACGGACCTAGTCATTTGCCAACCATTTGGTTTGGCTCTGACAGGCCCGCTTAAAGTGTCTTGGGGATAGATCAGGCAGCGACAGAACCGCCAGCCTTTTCGATCTTCTCGCGGGCAGAGGCGCTTACGCTCTTGATCTCAATGGTCAGCTTGCGACTAAGGTCACCAGTGCCAAGAATCTTGATGGCATCACAGTTGCGATTCACCAAGCCTGACTCACGGAGGCTTGCTTCGTTAATGACGGCACCGTCTTCAAAGGCATCATTCAGGCTGCCAACGTTGACGACTTCATAGACGTCACGGAATTGAACATTGCTGAAGCCTTTTTTCGGCAAACGACGATGAAGTGGCATCTGACCACCTTCGAAGCCTGGACGGATACCTTTACCAGCACGGGCTTTCTGGCCCTTGTGTCCTTTACAGGAAGTCTTGCCGTGGCCGGAGCTTTCGCCACAGCCGATACGCTTACGACGCTTCTTAGCGCC
>CANHTV010000199.1 GCA_947463285.1 Verrucomicrobiaceae bacterium
AGGCATTTGCCTGGTGCGATTCGGATGCAGTGCCGCTAGTGCTTGGGCAGACCAATTTTTTCATGGAATTCGATGTCTGTTTCTTCAGGTCGAGGCTGGAGTTTTCAGTGGTTCCCAAGGCTAGGTGATCAAACACGCTTCACCGCGACAGCTTCGATCTCATAGCGGAGGCTCGGTGGCAGGCAGTTGGTGATGGTGGTTCTCGCGGGCTTGGGATCGGCGAAGTATTCGCGGTAGAGTTGGTTGTACAGCGCCACGTCTTCGGCATCGCGGACGTAGTTTCGGGTCTGGACGACATGGGCGAGATCGCTGCCAGCGGCTTCGAGGACTTTGCGGAGGTTTTCCACGCTGCGACGAAATTCTCCTTCAAAGCTGTCGCTGACAATGTTGCCCTTTTCATCGACGCTGGCTTGGCCGGAAACGAAGATGAGATCGCCCACAACGACGCTCGGGCTGAAGGGCAGATGCGAGGTCGGTGTGTCGGGATTGCAGGGGTAGGAGACGAGGGGATGAGTCATGAATCGAGCGGATAAATGGGGCGGCGGATGTGTTTGTAGGGCAGCGTTTTCAGGTTGCTACTGCAGGGGCCGGGTGTGTCCACCCAGAACATGCGAGCAGCGATGGGATCGTAGGCGCGACGATGGGCGACGGCTGCCTTCACGGCAATCACAGAGAGCTTTGTGGGCTCGATGCCCTGGCTGCGCCACTGGCCGAGATCAAAGGGTGGTGTCTTGATGCTGGTGAGTAGGATGGTGATGCCTGCGTGACGCACGACGGCACTCGGCCCCATGTCGAAACGATCACCGCACATGCTGGCGAGGTGGCTTTGTTTGTCTTCGAGTTCGAAGCGGCCATCGCTGAGAGAGATGACTTCGACTTCGAGATCGACGGGACCTGCATCAAGTCGGCTGCCTTTGCCACCGATGCTGAGCGTGACTTTCGAGCCGATGCCAGCCGCGCGTGCTTTTTCAGAAGCCACGGGATCGGCAATGCAGATAGCGCTGTTGGCGACTTCATATTCGATGAGTGCACGCAGAAGGCCCGTGCCATCGCCGGGAGCGCCGCCGCCGATGTTGTCGGAAGGCTCGACGAGGACGGTGAGTCCGCTGGTGAAGCTGTGGAGCTTTGACATCACTTCGGCGAGCGGTGGATCGGTGACGTTACCGAGATCGCGAAGTTCCTGAGCTTTGTTCGCGAGCTGCTGGAAGCCATTTGAAACCGCTGTATCATCGGTGCCGCTGGCGACGAAGCTGACGCCAGTGTGCTCGGTATCAGCAAAGGAGAATCCGGCGACGACACTCACGGATGCAATGCCAGGACGCGCTTCCATTTCGCGAGCCATGCTTTCCAGAGTCAGCATGGGATCATTCGCGGTGGCTGTGCCCGTGGGCGGCCACATCAGCGCAGTGACAAGGCATTGCTGCTTTGGCAAGATGCCTGTGGTCAGCGCCTTTTGAAGATGCTGCGCGGCGATGCAGGCGGCTTCACGACCATCGGTGTGGGGGTTTTTGCGATAGCTGACAAGGCAATGCGATAGCGCCGCCATGCGCGGTGTGAAGTTGGCATGAAGGTCGAAGACGCCGAACAGGGGCACCTCGGCGAGGCCGGGCAGAGATCGCAACTGCTGCAAGACTTCGCCTTCCACATCTTGAAGCGACTGCGAGGTCATCGCGCCATGCAAGACGAGGTAAATGGCATCGACGCCGCTTTCGAGATGCCGCTTGGAGTGAGTCATCAATTCGGAGATGAAGGCTTCAATCACCGCATCTTCGACAATGGCGCTTGGTTGAGCACGATAATCGACGGTGGGCAGCACTTCCCAGCCGAACTCACGAGCACAGGCAAGGACTCCGCCGAGCGGCGAGCTGTCGCCTTCGCAGCGGAGCATCTCTTGACCCCGTAGAATCTGGAAGTCGGAGAGGCTCGTGGTTCCATCGAGAAACGTGTGCGTCTCGTGGAAGAGACCGGCAATCAACACCCTTCGGGGTTGAAATGACGAATCACGAAGAACGAATGACGAAGAGTCGGACATGGCAGGGAATGAATTCGTCATTCGTCATTTCGCGGGCGGCCATTCAGCAGCGTGTTTCGCAAAAGCAGCTTCCGCCCGCAGCAGCGCTTCATCAATGTCCTGTTGGCTGTGGGCGAGGCTCACAAACCAGAGGCCTCGTTCGATGGCACGGACGCCTTGTTCGAGGAGGCAGGTGCGGAGGTGTGTCCAGCGCGGGGCGTCTTGGCGACGGACGTAGTCGCGGTAGTCGTTGATCGGACCTTCGGTGGCACCGGGCTTGAGCATGACAGCATGGAAGGCGGGGCCGGGACCTAGTGGGCGAAGCGGGATGCCGTGTTTGTCGGCAAGGGCACGCAAACCGGTCATGAGCTGCTGACCGAGGTCGTTGGCGACTTGAGGGTGGCTTTTACCCAAACCGATGACGTGATCGAGACACCACTTCGAGGCGGCGAGACAGAGCGGATTGCCATTGAGGGTGCCTGCGTGGACGACGCTGCCATCAATGATCTTTGCCATGGCGGATTTTTTGCCAACAAGCGCCGCGAAGGGCACACCGCCGCCGATGGCTTTGCCTAAAATGGTGAGGTCAGGCGTGAAGCCGAGATACTCCTGAGCGCCGCCGGGAGCGAAGCGGAAACCGGTAATGGTTTCATCGGCAATCATGAGCATGCCATCACGATCACAAAGCTCGCGGATAGTGGAGATCAGGCCGGGTGCAGGCTCCATGCAGCAGGTGTTGCACATGATGGGCTCGAAGACGATGGCGGCGATCTGGCCGTGATGAGCATCGACGATGCGGCGGAGGTGAGCGGGGTCGTTCCAGCGAGCGACGACGAAGGTGCCGAGCACTTCGGGGATCACACCCTGGCTGGGATGCAGGCGCGTGGGGGCTTCATCATCGCCCCATTTGTCCGCAGGTGGGCAAAAGCCGACGAGGCCTTCATCGGCCCAGCCGTGGTAGGCACCTTCGAACTTGAGGATCAAAGGCCGACCCGTGTGCGCACGAGCGAGGCGGAAAGCAGAGAGGACGACCTCCGTGGCGCTGTTGTTGAAGCGCACGAGTTCGGCACCAGGCATGAGTTTTTGCAGTCGCTCAGCGACATCGATTTCCAGCTCGCACTGAGCGGCCCAGTGGGTGCCGAGCTTGGCTTGCTCGCCGATGGCTTCCGCCATGCCTGCGGGCGCGTGACCATAGAGCAGAGCTCCCTGGCCGATCTGGAAGTCAATGTACTCATTGCCATCGACATCCCAGACGCGGGAGCCGCTGCCGTGGGAAAAGTAGAGGGGCACAGGCTGCTCCATCTTGCGGATGCCGCTGTTCACTCCGGCGGCGATGCTGTTTTGGGCGCGATTGAAAAGCTCTCGGGATTTGGCGTAGCGGTCAGTCATGATAGGGGGGAAACAAACGACGGATGACGCGCCAATATTCGCACTCGCGTTCTTTGCGGGACGAGTGCTAAGTCTTGGTCACAGCAGGGCACCAAAAGCGCATGTCATCCTCTTCCTCCCCTTCCCTTCAGCTTCCGCAGCGCCAGTCGCTGGTTTCGGAAACGATCCGCAGTCTGCGTGAAAACATCGAAGCCGGTCATTGGCATGAGCATCTGCCGGGTGAGCGTGAGATGTGTGAACTGCTGCAAGTCAGCCGCCGAACCCTGCGCGGTGCTTTGGACGAGCTTCAGCGTCAGGGGATGCTGGAAGTTCAAGGCCGCCAGCGGCGCAGGATCACGAATCAAACTGTGGTCGCTGACAAAGAGCCGCCTCGTCGCGTGATCGGCATTCTCACGCCGGGTTCGTTTCTCTCCATGCCGCCGCCCATCGCCTATGTCATGGATACCCTACGGGCAAAACTCAGCGCGGCGGGTTATGAAGTGAGGTTTCATTCCGCCCCCGGCTGCTACACGAGCGCTCCAGCACGTGGGCTGCGGCAGTTTATCGCGGCGCACCCGGCATCAGCCTGGCTGGTCTTGAGTGCTGAGGAAGCGATGCAGCGCTGGTTGAAAGCGCAGAACCTACCTTGCCTGATTCTTGGCTCATCGATTCCCGGCGTCAGCCTGCCCTCAGTCGATGCTGATTTCCATGCAACGTGCCGACACGCGGGCGCTTTGCTTTGGCGGAAGGGGCATCGGCGAATCGCGCTGGTGCTGCCAAACAGCCACCTCGGCGGCGACATCGCGAGCGAGGCGGGTCTGCGCGAGGCGCTCGGACAGATGCCTGGCGCAACTTTTAAAATGCTGCATCACGATGCGACGACCTCCGGCGTCTGCCGAGTCATCGACGACAGCCTCAAGTCCGCGAATCCACCCACGGCTTACATCGTTGGCCGCAGTGCGCATGTGCTCACCGTAATGATGCACCTGATGCGTCGGGGGAAGCGCATCCCGCAGGATGTAGCGGTGTTGGCTCGTGATAGTGATCCCATCTTAGATGCCACGAGCCCGAATGTTTCACGCTACAGCTCGGAGCCAAAGCAGCTCGCCGCGAGATTGATCACCGCGCTGCGACAACTCGCTGATCACGGCACACTTTCGACTCCAACGGTGCGCTTGATTCCGGTTTATCGGGTTGGGGACACCGTATAACTTTGTCGTTATTAACAATCTTTAGCAGGCTTTTCCTCAGGATTGAAATTTTTATCTGTCAGAGACGTATGGAAATCATCATGTCCCCCCGAAATTACCTCCTCGCCCTCACTTTAGCCCTTGGAGCGCCCTCCGTTCAGGCTGCTTATCCTGAGTTTTCCAGCACCATTCCCAATGGTGGCCAAAAGGGCACCGACTGGAAGCTTACTGTCACTGGGGCACGGCTCGAAGACTTCGAAAGTCTCATTTTCTTCTCACCAGGCTTTACTCAAAAGAGCGTAGATAAAGTCGAGAAAAACAAGGTCGAACTGACAGTCTCGGTCGCCGCAGATGTACCTTCAGGGAATCATTTGATCAGGCTGCGCACGAAGTCGGGCATCTCTCATGCACGCCAAATCTTCGTAGCCCCCTTCCCTAACGTCATTGAGAAGGAACCCAACAGTGAATTTGAGGCGGCTCAAGCCATCGAATTCAATCAAACCGTCGAAGGTGTAGTTCTTAGCGAAGACGTGGATTATTTCAAAATCACCGCCAAAAAAGGCCAGCGCATCAGCGTCGAAGCTGATGGTTTACGCCTGGGCTATGTGACCTTTGATCCGTATATCGCCATCCTCGACAAGGACCGTTTTGAAAAAGCCTTTTCTGATGACACAATCCTGCATCGCCAGGACGGCTACTGTTCCTTTGTCGCAGAATATGACGGCGATTATTATGTAATGATGCGGGAGTCTTCCTACCGTGGAGGCGGAAACAACTACTACCGTCTGCATGTTGGCAGCTTTCGTCGCCCCGATGTAGTGTACCCAGCAGGAGGAAAAATTGGATCTACCACTAAGGTTCGATTCATCGAAAAAGACGGTGTTTTTGAGGAAGACACCCAACTACCTACCGAGGCTGACCCAGGCTTCATGATGTATTCCAAAACACAGGAAGCAGCGCCATCGGGCAATCCCTTCCGCCTCGTGCCATTTGATAATGTGCTCGAAGTCGAGCCTAACGAAGATCAAGCCAAAGCCACGACCTCAAGCACAGGAGAACCCATAGCACTCAACGGCATCATCGAAAAGCCAGGAGACATCGACTATTTCAAAGTGCCCTTCAAAAAGGACCAGCAGGTCGTGATTCAAGCTTTTGCACAGAGCCTTGGTTCACCGCTTGATAGTGTTATCAACATTTACAACAGCAAAGGCGGCAGCCTCGGCGGCAATGATGATGGCGGTGGCCGCCGCCGACTGGACAGCAAGCAGACCTTTAAAGTTCCTGCCGATGGCGACTACTTTATCAGAGTCGCAGACCATCTTGAGCGCGGCGGCCCTAATTTTGTGTATCGACTGGAGCTTGTCGCCTCCCAACCAGAACTGACATTCGCCTCGCCCCAATATTCGGTGAATGACACCCATTACCGTCAGTTCATGGCGATCCCACGTGGAGGACGCATGGCACTGCTACAAAACTTCACCCGCAACAACGTCAGTGGTGACTTTAAATTCACAGCCGCAAACCTACCTGCTGGAGTAAAACTCGTCTCCGATCTTGCTCCAAAAGATCAACCCGGCATGCCTTTGGTCTTTGAAGCTGCTGCCGATGCTCCGCTCGCTCACGCCACCATTCCAATCACCCTGCAGCCTGTTGATCCTAACCAAAAAATTGTCGGCAAAATGCGCCAGGAGTTCGACATCGTGCGTGCTGGCAATGTCGTCTATTATACCGAAATCGAAGACAAACTGCCAGTCGCAGTCGTCGAGGAAGCACCTTACTCCTTGGAGATTCAAAAAGCACCTGTGCCTCTCGTCACCAATGGAGTCTATAATCTAAAGATCACAGCCAAACGCAAGGAAGGCTTCAAGGCAGCTATCCGTGTGCTCATGGTTTGGAAGCCTAATGGTATCAGCACCTTGGGCGAGCAAACAATCCCTGAGGGTCAGAACGAATGTTTCTTCCAGCTCAGCGCCAGCGCCAATGCTCCTGCAGGCACATGGAAATTTGTCGTCATGGGCGAAGCTGATGCAGGTAACGGACGTGTTTATAATGCCTCTCCGTTCAGTGAACTGAACACAGCCAATGCCTACGTCAATGCCCCAGCCATACCGCTCACAGCCGTCGAGCAGGGCAAAGAAACCTTGATGGTTGCCAAGCTGGAACATCTCCAACCTTTTGAAGGAGAAGCTTTGGCTCAAGTTGTGGGTGTTCCTGACACCATTCCGATCGAGTCAGCTAAAATCACCAAGGACACCAAAGAAGTGAGCTTCAAGGTCAAGACTCACGACAAAAGCCCCATCGGCAAACAGAACAATCTCTTCGTGCAGGTAGATGTCCCCGTTCCCGGCGGCACCACAACACACCGTATTGCCTTGGGCTCCATTCTGCGCATCGACGCACCTCGCAAG
>CANHTV010000200.1 GCA_947463285.1 Verrucomicrobiaceae bacterium
AAAGAGCAGTTCGGTGGCGAGTGGGGCAAGTGGCTCGACGACAGCGAGATGGGCGATTTGTGCTTCGATCCCTCGAATGCCGATGTGATGCACCTCGCGAACTACCAGCTCGGTGTTTTCAAAAGCAGCGATGGCGGCCAGACCTGGAAACACACGCTGAAAACCAAGAACGGTCTCAGCCTCGTCACCAGTCCCAGCGGCCAGCATGTGTATCTGCAATGCGTGAAACGCACCGGCCTCTACGCCAGCCACGATCGCGGCGAGACGTGGGCGGTCGCCCATACCGCCGATGGCGTGGATGGTCTCGCGCATCATCCGAAGGACGAAACCACGCTCTTCATCAGCGACGGCCAGCACGAGAACTACTGGAGCTACAAAGGCACCCGCCCCGCGAAGCTCCTGAAAAGCACCGACGCCGGAAAAACCTGGACGCAACTCGCCGCGCTCGACAGCGGCCCGCTCTACATCGATCCCGTGAAGCCCAACATCATGCTCATGAGCACTCTTCACGGCGGCAAAGGCATCCTCCGCAGCACCAATGGCGGCCAAACGTGGCATGACTTCCATCACGACGCCCCCAGCTACACCGCCCGCGGCTTCACCTATGGCGGCACGCCCGGCAGTGTCGTTTATCACATGTTCGGCAACATGGCCCGCACCACGAAACTCCATGACTAAACTGCTTCCGTTCTTTCTTCTGAGCACCTTGCATGCGGCGGATTCCACCACGCCGGGCGAGATCACCACGCCATTCCCCACGATCACAAATCTCGCTGTCGAATGGCAGATCGGGGGCGATGACGACTTGGATGCTGTTTGCGAGCTCAAGTATCGAAAAGAAGGCGAAACGACTTGGCGCGATGGCTTGCCGTTGCGGCGTGTGCCAGCCGGGAAGAGTCAAAAGACCTCACCGATCTTGACTTGGTCGAACCGGCTCAGCGGCAGCGTGTTCGATCTGGAGCCGGCAACGGCTTATGAGATTGAATTGAAGCTCAATGACCCCGATGGCGGCTCGGCGGTGAAAGTCGTGAGGGCATCGACTCGGCCTGAACCGCTCGCGCAAGCCGATGCAGTTCTCAAAAACGGCTCGAAGGCCGATTTGAATGCCGTGAAACCCGGCGAGGTGCTTTTGCTGGCCGATGGTGATTACGGCGCGGCGACGTTCAATCGCGATGGCGAGCCTGGAAAGCCCATTGTGTATCGCAGCACGACTGGAAAAGCCGTTTTCAGCGAGATCAGCCTCACGAATCGGAAGTGGGTCTATCTCGAAGGAGTCACCGTGAATGGTCCGGTGCGTCTAAACGGAACCGAGCACTGCGTGGTGCGGCGTTGCCGCATCAACGCGCAGTTTGGCGTCAAAGCCTACAAGCCCGGCATGATGAACTGCTGCATCGAGGACAACGTCATCACCGGCATCCGCGAGTGGAAGCCGGTGATCATGGGCGCAGGCGGTGACAACGAGGGTGAGGGCATCCAGTTCACCGGCAGCGGCAATGTGATACGCCACAATCGTGTCAGCGGCTTCCGCGACTGCATCAGCCACATGGAAGACGATGGCGCGGTGGAGCAAAGCTGCAACGACATCCTCAACAACGACATCGACAGCGGTCTCGACGACGGCATCGAGGCCGATTTCGCGCTCCACAACTGCCGCGTGATGCGCAATCGCCTCACGAACTGCTTTGTTGGCATCTCCTCGCAGCCCGGCCTCGGCGGGCCGAACTACTTTCTACGCAATGTGATGTTCAACATCATCCTCGAGCCCTTCAAACTGCACCGCTTCAGTCAGGGTGATGTCATTCAGCACAACACCGTGATCAAAGCCGGTGATGGCCTCGGCATCCACACCAGTGAGCCATTTGATCATGCCGTGATCACCCACAACCTCTTCATCGGCGGCAAACCGCCCGAAGGCGTGAAATACGGCGGCTACGGCCCCGGACGAGGCCGCGCCGTCGATGCACAGAGCTTTGGCGATCACTGCATCATCGACCACAATGCCTACGCCGTCATCGGCATGCCCTTCGAAGGCAAAATCCGCAGTTGGACCTTCAAGACGCTTCCCGGCACGGAATTCGAAAAGCACGGACGCGTGTTGGAAGTGAAGGTTTCACCACCAGAAGACCCAGGACATCGCTACGAGCCTCCGGACCTCTCCGCGCTGACGGAAGCCGGTGCCTACGCTGGTGAAAAAATGCCCGTCTTTGGCCCCCGGCCTTGATTGCATCAAAACGAACGATGTGACTCAAAACATGAATTGGAAAGAATCCTGCTGTGAGAGCATGAAAACTCATTCATGGATCTCCTCACTGCCATTCAATCGAATTTGCTCAGCCCTGCAGTGTTGTTTTTTGTGCTCGGAGTCTTCGCGGCGGTGTCGAAGAGCGATTTGAAATTCCCCGAGTCACTCTACACTACACTGACGATCTATTTGCTCACTGCCATTGGCTTTAAGGGCGGCGTAGCTATCAATGAGGCTGGTCTCGGCGCGGTCTGGTTGCCAGCTCTCGCCGCGATGGGACTGGGCGGACTGATCCCGCTGTGGACTTACCCGGTGCTGCGGAAGTTGGGCAAGTTCAGCGTGGCGGATGCGGGCGCGATCGCGGCGCACTATGGCAGCGTGAGCGCGGTGACCTTCATCGCGGCGACGAACTTCCTCAAAGGCATCCATGAGCCTTTCGAGAACTATGCGTCGGCTTTTCTCGCGGTGATGGAATCACCCGCGATCATCGTCGGTGTGATGCTGGGCAAGGGCGTGCTCGGCGGTGGTAAGTTTTCACTCAGCGATCCAGGCGTGCGTCATGCGCTGCGGGACGCGGTGCTCGGCAAAGGCGTGCTGTTGCTCATCGGTGCGATGGTGATCGGCTCGCTCTGCGGCAAACGCGGCATGGAATCCGTCGAGGGCTTCTTTGTGACGCCGTTTCAAGGCGTGCTCGCGCTGTTCCTGCTTGAAATGGGCATGGTGGCCGGACGCAGGCTCGGTGATTTGAAGAAAGTCGGCCTGTTTCTCCTCATCTTCGGCGTCACCGCGCCGCTGGTGCATGGTTTGGCGGGTGTGCTGCTCGGTGGTTGGGTGGGATTGAGTGTCGGTGGGGCGACCTTGCTTGGCGTGCTAGCCGCGAGCGCGAGTTACATAGCGGCACCAGCAGCAGTGCGTCTTTCGGTCCCGGAGGCGAATCCCACCTTTTCACTGACTGCCGCGCTGGCCATCACGTTTCCGTTTAATATCAGCCTGGGTATTCCGTTATTCTACGAGGCCGCCAAACTCCTCCACGCCTAATCTGCCATGAACCTGCATCCCATGAAACTCGTCACCATCATCTGTGAAGCCGTGCTAGAAGAGCGCGTCGTGGAGGTGCTGCGCGAAAGCGGTGCCCATGGCCACACCGCCTTTGACGTGCGCGGCAGTGGTCGCCAGGGAGAGCGAAGCGCTGATCTCGTTGAGAGCGGCAACGTGCAGATCGAAGTGATTGCGAAGCCTTCCGTGGCCACAGCCGTGCTGGAAAGACTGCATCGCGAACTCTTTGCCGCCTATGCCATGGTCGCCTACGAGAGCGAGGTTCATGTCATGCGTCCGGACAAGTTTTGATTGGAACGTCTGCATCGAAAGGATGCTACGCTTGAACTCAGACTTGATTGAGAAAGATGAAGAGGTGGCTCCGTAGAGCTTTGCATGACTTCAGAGCACCCATTTTCACGCCGTGAACTTCTGACCCGTATGGGTGGCGGACTTGGAGCGTTGGGCTTGGTATCAAGCTTGCAAGCAGGTGGCAGTGTAGCGACACATTTTCTGCCGAAGGCGAAGCGGGTGATTCATCTTTTCATGAATGGTGGACCGTTCGGGCCGGATTTCTTCGATCCGAAGCCGATGCTGACGAAGTTCAACGGCCAGCGACCTGAAGGCGCGGACCTGCGCACGGAGCGGCCTACGGGAGGTCTTTTAGCCGCGCCGTATGCTTATTCAAAGCATGGGCAAAGCGGACTGGAGATCAGCGAACTGTTGCCCAACATCGCCCGTCATGCGGACGACCTCTGCCTGCTGCGCTCCTGTCACACAGACAACCCGAACCACGGTCCAGCGCTGCTTTTGATGAATAACGGCACCATGACGGAACGCGTACCGAGCATGGGCTCTTGGCTGAGCTACGGTCTTGGCAGTGAGAATGCAAATTTGCCGTCCTACGTCGTGCTTTGTCCGGGCAGACCGGTGCGATTTTCCATCCTGTGGAGCAGTGCCTTCCTTCCTGCGCAGCATCAGGGGATCTACATCAATCACACCAATCCTGATCCCAAGCAGCTCATCCCCTGGTTGAATAATGGTCGCCTAGGCATGAGCGATCAGCGGAAGCAGCTCGATCTACTCCGGGAGCTGAATGCCGAGCACCTGGCCGCGCGCGGTGGAGCTGATCTGGCGCTGAATGGCCGTATCCAAGCCATGGAGACGGCCTACCGGATGCAGTCGGCCGCCACGGATGCCTTTGATGTGAATCTGGAGCCCGAGAAAGTACGGGAAATGTATGGGAAGAGCCACTTTTCAAATGGCTGCCTCATGGCACGGCGGCTGGTGGAGCGCGGGGTGCGCTTTGTGCAGGTTTATTATGGCAACGGCCAGCCTTGGGACTCGCACTCGAACCATGATGCGACGACACGACGTCTCGCGGCGGACATCGATCGCCCGATCGCCGCGCTGCTGGGTGATCTCAAGCAGCGCGGACTGCTGGACGACACGCTTGTTGTCTGGGGCGGTGAATTTGGCCGCACGCCGGTGAGTGAAAATGGCAATGGCCGTGACCACAACCCGCATGGTTTCTGCATGTTCTTCGCCGGAGGTGGGGCACGCGGAGGCACGGCTTATGGCGAAAGTGACGACTTCGGGTTCAAAGCCGCTGTGGACAAAATGCACATCCACGACATCCACGCGACGATGCTGCATCTGCTGGGAATGGATCACGAGCGGCTGACCTATCGCTACGCCGGGCGGGACTATCGACTCACCGACGTGCATGGCCGCGTGCCTCAGGCCATCGTCGCTTGAAAGCCGACGAACGATTACTCGACGCCTTTAAAAACAAGGCGCTGAGGGTTGAACAAGCCTCAAGCCGCGCCCATAAAGGAGACGCTGCCCCATGTACACCCTCGCTCAACTAGCTAAAAACCTGAACCGCTCACTGGTCTATGTGTCAGGATTGCAGGCCAGATTCGAGCTGCCAGTTTTTGAGGGTGCCGCTTATTCCGAGGCCTACCTCGTTTTTCTCCAAAGCCTGGTAAACCTACGCACCCTCTCCATTGCTGAAGAGACCTTGAGAGATCTTTGGCACATCGAGAAAAAGCTCATGCAACTGCTCCAGGCAGACACAAGCTCACCCACTTGGTTTCTCGACTCCTGCGGAGTTTCGGCGCGCTCAAAAAGGCGGCTGCTGCTGACCAATTACAAGCTTGGCAGCGAGATTCAAACACGCGGCGTGCAACTAGGCCTGCACTTTACCAAGGCCAAGGCTGAGCTCTTTGCCGGACATGAAATGGGTGAGGATGCCCTGCGGGTACTGGAAGAGTACGATAAACTCCACACTCGCATTTTAACCGAAGTCAAAACAGAGACCCCGACCCTGCGCGACGCCTTGGCTTGGGCTAAAAAGCTGGGCTGAGAGGCCTAAAGACCGGCTTTGTTTGCCAACCCTGAAAAGGCCGCTCAAGGCTTGCTCGCTGGCACAGAAGCACTTGAAGGCACGGGCACAGCAGAAGGCTTTTTGAAGGCGTAGAGGACACCATCATCAGCGCCGACGATGACGAAGTCGCCTGCAACAGCGGGGGATGTCTTAATGGGAGCGCCAATCTCGTATTGCCAGAGTTCTTTACCATCCTTCAAGTCGAGCACGTAAAGATAGCCGTCGTCGCTACCAAAGAGAGCGGTTTTACCAGCGCAGATAACGGCGCTGCTGTCGATGCGATCCCTACAGCGGTATTCCCAGAGTTTGGCTCCGGTGGTGCGGTCGATGGCGTGAAAGCGTTTGTCGCGACCGCCGCAGAAGATAGCTTTTTCCGACACTGCTGGTGCGGCGTAGTATTCAAACTCACGCTCGCCGTATTCCCAGATTTTAGCTCCGTCAGTCAGGCTGTAGGCACCGATGCGGTTGCCATAGTGTGAGACGTAAATCACGCCGTCAGCGATAGCGACATTGTTGCCGATGTAGGCTCCGACCTCGATCTGGCGGGCTTCCTTTCCCGTGGTCACATCATGGACATGGAGCACGCTGTCGCAGCCGCCAAAGACGACCATGCCATCGCCGACAGCAGCACCGCCATTGATGTAGTAACCGGTTTCAGCGGCCCACTCCTGCTTGCCGGTTTTGGCATTGAGGCAATAGACCTTGTAGTCGTAGCTGCCGATGAGGATTTTCTGTGACTGTGTTTTGGGATCGGTCCACACATTCGCCGCCGCGTGGATCTCAGCGTCAGTCTCATATTTCCAGACTTCTTTGCCCGTCAGCGCATCCCAGGCATAGACGAAACCATCCTGACAACCTGCCACAACCAGTTCTCCGGCAAAGGCCGCTGCGCCGTCAAAAGCCCCCTTACCCTCAGCTTCCCATCTCTTCTCGCCGTTGGTGAGATTGAGGCAACGAAACTTGCCGTCTTTGCAACCAGCATAAACGAGCCCCGCACGGACCACGACGCTGCTGACGAGCATTTCAGACTGGCCCTTCGGCTTCTCCATCATCTGATGCTGCCAAGCCAGCTCCAGCGGCACTTGCAGCTCGACCGGCGAAATACCCGTCATCGCCTCATTGCCGCGTGAATGCAGCCACTCCCCAGGCACCTGGGCCTGAATAGCAGCAGCAAGGATGAATCCGAAAGTGAAGATGGAAAGACGTGTCATGGAGGGCAGATCATGAAACGAGTCGTAGTGACAAGAAGTTCCATGAGAAGTTGTGGGCATTTGTTTTGCCAGCAGGCGGTAAATCCATCCTGCT
>CANHTV010000201.1 GCA_947463285.1 Verrucomicrobiaceae bacterium
CGGCAATGGCAAGAAAGGTGACGGCCCCGATGGCAACGACCCGCTCAACTGCCAGCTTGCGCGGCCACATGGCGTCTTCGTGGATAAGGACGGCAGCGTCTTCATCGGCGACAGCGAGACGCATCGTGTGCGTGTGTGGCGGAAGTAACCTTTCCTGCATCCCCCTTCGAAACATCATGCTGAAGCGCCTCATCAGGATTTCATCGTTGGCACTAGCTGCCGCTCTTCGAGCCGCTGAACCCGCCGCCATGGTCACGATCGCGCCCGCGCCGGTCGAGCGTGCCGCCCTGGTGGTCAAAGTGCCGATGCCATCCTCCGATTTCGCCTCGGACCTCAAGGGGCTCGGTGCCTTCGACGCCGACGGACGGGCCTACCCTTTGCAAGAAGATGCCTCTCGCCACTTCATCCTCGTGCTGGGCTTCGTGCCGGCGAATAGGAGCGTGAGCCTCGAACTTCGCCATGCCGAAGCCAAGGACGCGGTGCATGGCGACAGCCATGGCGAAGACGGCCTGACGATCTCCATCCGAGGTAAGGAGCAGCTCAATTTCAGGATGGACAAGACGAGGAAGCCCCGCGCCGACATCAGTCCAGACATTCTACGCGCGGGCTACTTTCACCCGGTTCGCTCGCCTTCCGGGGCCGTCGTGACCGGCGACTATCCATCCAATCATCCGCACCACCACGGCATCTGGACGCCTTACACCCAGGCGATCTTCCAAGGACGGGCCACCGACTTCTGGAACATGCAGAACAAGAAGGGTCGCGTGGACCTGGATCACGCCAGCTTCCTCCCGACGAGCAAGCCTGGCAGCGGACATCCTGTCTTCGAACAACTCGCGGCCACGCTGACGATGACCGACCTCACGGGACCCGCGCCGATCCCCGCGCTCCATGACCACTGGACGGTCCGGCTGTATGACGTGCCATCGGGGCCCAAGCCCATGGTTGTCTTTGACCTCACGACCACTCAAGTCTGCGCGGGCAAAGACGCCCTCGAACTCCCGGAATACCATTACGGCAGCTTTGGCCTGCGCGGCCCCGACGCATGGAACGGCAAGGAGGGGGCGCGTTTCCTGACCTCTGAAGGCATCACGGACCGCAAGATTGGCGACGGAACCCGTGCCCGTTGGTGCTACCTGGGAGGCAAGACCAGCGCTGGCCTATCGGGCACCGCCGTGCTGGGTTTCCCCGACAATTTCCGCTTCCCGATGCCGCTGCGCCTGCACCCGGACATGCCTTATTTTTCGATTGTTCCGCAGAAGCTCGGTGCCTTCTCGATCCAGCCCGGCAAGCCCTATGTGACCCGCTACCGCTGCATCGTCACCGACGGCGAGCCGGACGCCAAGCTCTTCGATGCTTGCTGGAACTCGCTGGCCCATCCCGCCGTGGTCAGCGTGACGAAGTAAGCGAAGAAAATTCTCCCTCCACATGATTCACCCCTCACATCTCGTCCCGTCAAAAGCCATTTCCTAGAAACCATTCACCCAAAATCCATCCCATCATGAAACCAGCCTTTGTTTTCGTGTTTCTGTTTTTCGTCATTGGAGTGGCGGCCGCCCGTGCGGACGCCGTCAACCGGTGGTCGTTCAATCAGCCCGCTGGTGCCGTGACTCATGGAACCACCATGGCCGACTCCATCGGAGGAGCGACTGCCACGGTCGTGGGCGTGAACGCCAGCTTCACCGGCACGGCTTTGACGCTGCCTGGAAGTGGGGCTGCTCCGACGGCTGCGGCGAGCGCCATCGCCGCCTACATCGACCTGCCGAATGGGATTATTTCCAACAAGACCCATCTGACCGTGGAGATCTGGGCGACGCCGGTGTCGGCGCAGAACAACCAGCGACTGTTCGAGTTTGGGCGCGTGAACACGGCCGGAGTGGGAGGCGGTGCTCCTGGTGAAATCACCAACAACTCCACCACCAGTCCAGGCACCACCAGTGCTAGTGACGGCATCAATCTTAACATTACCCTCGGCAGCAGCCTATCCTCCCAGAGGCTGGAGGGACGCCTCAATGGGGCTACTCCGATCGCGGGGGATACGAGTCTCATGAGCTCGGCTGGCGCGGAACATCATTATGTGGTGACGTATGAGGCTGGCGTGGGTGCCTTTCCGACGACGGGCGGACGTCTCACATGGTATCGCGATACGGTCTTCGTCCGCTCGATTGATCTCAATTACCGGCTCTCCTCGCTTGAGGACGTGAACAACTGGCTCGGGCGTTCGCAGGGGTCCAACGATTGGACTGCGAACATCCGCTACAACGAAGTGCGTCTTTACGATGAGGCGCTGACACAGCTCGAAATCAGCACCAGCTTCGCCCAAGGAGCCAATCCAGCCACGCCGGTAGCTCAGGCAGATGCCATCACCCTGAACCACGGGGCGAAAGCCACCCTTCCGGTGCTGGCCAATGACACGGGCGGCCTGTTTGTCACGATTGTTCAGGCGCCGCAGTTTGGCACCGCCGTGGTCGATGATCTCAATCGGATTCGGTATGTTCATACCACGGGCAGCCCAGCCACGGACTCGATCACCTATCGGGCCGTCAACGCCGCCGGTCAGTCTGCGAATGCGACGGTGACTCTTACCTTTTCTCCAAACCTCCGCTTGGCCGCACCCACGGTCAATGTGCCTTCCTCGCCGCCTGCGACCAGCTACCAACTCGTCGATGCCTTTCCGATCACGTTCACTGATCCCACCACGCTGGCGACTCCTCCCGGCGAAACGTCCCGGCTGTTTATCTGTCAGAAAGGCGGGCTCCTGAGAGTGATCCCCAACACCAACGCCGCGACCCCAACCGCTTCGACCTTCCTCGATCTTCCAGCGCTGCTGACCGCCCGGGGCGAGAGCCTGAGCACCAGCAGCGAGAACGGCTTGCTCGGGCTGGCCTTCCACCCGAATTACGCCAGCAATCGCTTTTTCTACCTCTTCTATACGCCGACGAGAAGCAGCATTACTTACAACCGCGTCTCGCGCTTCACCGCTCAGGCTGGCAATCCCAACGCCGCCGATCCGGCCTCTGAGCTTGTCTTGATTGAGCAGCTCGATGAGGTGAATAATCACAACGGAGGCGATCTCCACTTCGGGCCGGACGGGTATCTTTATATCTCGACAGGGGATGAAGGAGATCAGGGGGATGCACGCAACAACAGCCAACGCATCACCAAGGATCTCTTCTGCTCCATCTTGCGAATCGATGTCGATAAACGCCCTGGCAACTTGGAGCCAAACGCCAACCCGAACCCGGTCGATTATCCATCGAACCCGCCGCCCGATGCGGTGATCCGCGACGCTGGAATCGCCCGCTACAGCATTCCGATCGATAATCCCTACGTCCACACCAGCCTTGGCGGGAACTGGAATGGGATGTTCAACGGGACGGCGATTCCGTCGGGTGAGTTGCCCTTTGTGCGTTCGGAGATTTGGGCCTCTGGGTTGCGTAATCCCTGGCGCATGTCGTTTGACCCAGTCGGTGGTGATCTCTGGGTCGCCGACGTGGGAGGCGGGCAGCGTGAGGAGATCAATATCATCACGCGAGGCGGGAACTACGGCTGGGCGCTCCGGGAAGGCTCCGTGAACGGTCCGAAGTCGGCACAGGCCCCCACCAATTTCGATACTCTCTTCGGGACCCGTCCGATTCACGATTACACGCGGGGGAGCGGACCCACCCAGGGAAACTCCATCACGGGCGGGATCGTTTATCGTGGCTCCCGTTTTCCCGTGCTCGTGGGTTCCTACATCTACGCGGACTATGTATCCGGAAACATCTGGAGCATCCGGCGCAGCGGTCCGAGTGGGGCGACCACGCCCGTCCGGCTCACGGGTGAAGCAGGCATCGTTGCCTTTGGACGTGACCCGTCCAACGGCGATGTCTTGCTGGCAAACTTGAGTTCGGATCGCATCCGCCGCCTGATCGGTGGCGTGCCGCCCACGGGTTATCCAGCGACTTTGAGCGAGACGGGCATCTTCGCGGATCTGACGGATCTCTCTCCCAATCCTGGCATCGTCTCCTACTCGGTGAATCTGCCCTTCTGGAGCGACTTTGGAGAAAAGCGCCGCTGGTTCACCATCCCGGCCCTCAACCAATCGATGACGTGGTCGCGGGATGGAGAGTGGGCCTTTCCAGCCGGGCAGGTTTGGATCAAGCATTTCGACATCGAACTCACCCGGGGAAATCCGGCGACTCGGCGTCGCTTGGAAACACGATTGCTGGTGAGGAACTCGGGAGGTTCCTATGGCGTGAGCTACCGCTGGAATGAGGCGGGGACCGAGGCCGCTCTGGTGCCTGAGGAAGGCGTCGAGTTCGACCTGAACATCGTGGAGAACTCAACGCCTCGCGTGCAGCGCTGGAGCATCCCGAGCCGTGCCAGTTGTTTGACTTGTCATACCCCACAGGCTGGACATGCGCTTTCTTCCAATACCCGA
Source organism: Verrucomicrobiaceae bacterium (assembly GCA_947463285.1). Taxonomy (GTDB): domain Bacteria; phylum Verrucomicrobiota; class Verrucomicrobiia; order Verrucomicrobiales; family Verrucomicrobiaceae; genus Prosthecobacter. Next base: position 4,424 of record CANHTV010000201.1, read on the forward strand.
CAGCTCAATCTGACAGGGAGTGTCAATGGATTTACCGGCAATCAACTGACGTTGCTTCAGGCGGCGGGTTACTTCAGCAATGTTCCAGATCCCGTCAACGTCCTGCCACGGCATCTGCGGCCAGACGAAACGGGATTTCCCGTCGAGGCCCGGGTGCGCAGCTATCTCGCGGTCAATTGCGCCTACTGCCACCGGTCTGGCGGCACGGGCGGCACCTCCCCGTGGGACGCCCGTCCCGAGTTGATGCTCGACCAGATGCGCATGCTCAATGAACCCGCCGCGAACAACGGCGGCAACACCGCTAATCGCTTGATCGTGCCCGGCAGCACGGCCCACTCGATCATCCTTAATCGCGTGGCTGCCACCAACGGCTTCACCCGCATGCCGCCGCTCGCCACCAGCGAGTTTGATCAGCCCGGCATCGCCCTGCTCACCGAGTGGATCCATAGCCCGGCTCTCCAGAACCGGCCGAACTACAACGCGTGGCGGCTCGCACAGTTTGGCTCCACCACCAGCCCCGAGGGCGAACTCGGCTCAGACCCCGATGGCGACGGCAGCAGCAACGCCGCTGAGTTCGCTGCCGGCACGGGCCCCCTCGACGGAGCGAACTTCTTGCGCAGCATCCCGGCGACGGTCGGCAGCAACATCAGCATCACTCTGAACGTGCCGCCCAATCGTTCGGTGCAAGTGGAAGTCTCCACCGACCTACAGACATGGACCCTCTGGAACGTTCCGGGCAATCAAGGCCTCGCCACCCCCGGTGGCACGGTCACCCTCACCGGCCCCGCTATCGCCTCTTGTCAGTTCTTCCGAGCCCGCGTGCGGGAAAACTGATTAACACACCCTTTTCAACATGCCCCGACATTCATTTTTGCTCAGCACCTCGTTCGTTTTCATGACGGCGATCACGCCGTTATCCGCTCAGTCGCCCGCGACACCAACGCGCACCTTGTTCGTCAACGGAGATAAGTTCACCCTGCATCCAGGTGGCCAGGAACGACTTCCTGTTCTGAACAACGACTATAGCAAAGCGGGCAAGATCGACTCCCGAACGCTGGTGATCGAAACCCCGCCGACTCACGGGCAAGCCATCGTGATGGAGGGCGGCATCATCGAATACACGCACAGCGGAGTTGGCTTTGAAAACGACTCGTTCGTCTATCGTGTCGCCACTCAGAATGGGGATTCTGCGACGGCCAAGGTCTCCATCAGCCTTTCCAAGCAGCTGCGGCTGACCAATGCCACGCTCAATGTGCCAGCGGCTCCGCCGTCCACCGCCTATGAATGGACGGATGCGCTGCCGGGACTGCGTTTTGACGAGCCCTGCGGCCTGGAGTCTATCGCGGGCAAATCCCCACGCTTGTTTGTCCTCGAGAAGAAATTAGGGATCATCCGCCTGGTCCCGGATCTGAAGGCCCCGAAGCTGGAGTCCCTTATCTTTTTGGATCTCAACGCCCTGCTCAAAAGCCGTGGAGAGAAGCTAGCGACGGAAAACGAACAAGGGCTCACGGGCATCGCGGTTCATCCGAAACAGGAAGAGAACCGCCAGTTCTTTGTCTTTTATTCGATCAAGAAATCGGATGGCCGATCTTATGAACGCGTCTCGCGTTTCGAAGGGCGGGCTGACAATCCCATGCTGGCGGACAGCGCTTCTGAGGTCGTTTTCATCGAGCAACTTGATCAAGCTCCCAATCACCAAGGTTCATCTCTGCGCTTTGGCCCTGACGGCTATCTCTACATCTCCCTCGGTGATGAAGGCGGCCAGAATGACCAATACGAAAATGGCCAGAACATCAGCAAAAACTTCTTCTCCGGCATCCTTCGCATCGATGTGGATCGCAAGCCCGGCGGCTTGGAGCCTAACCCGCATCCCGCCATCCCCCTCACCGATGGCAAAGCCCGCTTCACTATTCCTAAGGACAATCCATTCGTCCATCAAAGCATCGGCGGCTCATGGAACGGCATGCTCAATGGCGTGACCCTCACCGCCTTGGACAAAGTACGCACTGAGTTCTGGGCCATCGGTATGCGCAATCCCTGGCAGATACATTTTGATCCCAAAACCGGCGATCTCTGGATGGCCGATGTCGGCGGCGGCTCCTGGGAGGAAGTGAACATCGTCACGCGAGGCGGCAACTATGGCTGGCCCTACCGCGAAGGCCTGGCCTCAGGCCCCAAGAAACCCACGGCCGCCGAAACCGCCTTTGAAAGTGTGCCTTCACTCCACGCCTATCCCCATGGCTCCGGCACCGGTCAGGGGAACTCCATCACGGGAGGCCTCGTCTATCATGGCAGCCGATTCCCTGAACTGGCAGGGAAATACCTCTTCGCCGACTATACCTCGGGCAATCTGTGGAGCCTCCTGCGCCGCGAGGGCAAGCCGCCCGTGGTCACACGCCTCACCGGAAAGAGTGCCATCACCGCCTTTCATGCCGATCCCACGAATGGCGACGTGCTGGCCACGGATTACAGCGGCGGCAAGATTCTCCGCCTCGTCGC
>CANHTV010000202.1 GCA_947463285.1 Verrucomicrobiaceae bacterium
GTGGAGCCATTCCGACAGCCTATGCTTGGCAAGGACAGCCAGTCCCGGCCCTCATCGCCAGCACCCTGCGGGCTGATCCTGCCTACCCGAAGGCGGGGCTGGCCATTCTGATGCAGATGCGGCATCTCGGGCGTGAGATCCCGCTCATTCAGACCACACCGATCCCTAAACTCCAGCATCTGCTGGATAAAATGCAGGCCACTCTGAGAAGCACGTTCACCGCCACTATCTCCTCATGGGTGGCCCCGCGCTGCTAACACGTGGCAAGAGCTGGCCATCTTTAGATCCCAGCCTCACTCTCATCACAGATCCTGCTCACATCCAGCAGGTGGCCCGGCCTTAGTAAAAGCGTGACCGTCTGGAAAAATGGGTGAGCCGAGAATCCCTCATCTGGCAACTGCGCACGCCCACCCGACAACAGCAATTTTTAGGACCCCTGGATGCCCAAGGCACCTTGCACAGCTACCCTATCCTTTCCCCCCGCCACCGTTTCGGCCTTCGTTTTTGGGACATTTGGGAGTCCTTCACCACGCGCAATACCTTTATGAAAGTCCAGGGCCTGACCGGGGCCATCGTCCGTGAGCCGCAGCTTCTTTCCGACGGTGGACATCTGCTCACAGCAAACCCCTTCAGCGCCGATCTCGCCTGGGAAAACAGCCCCAGCATCCAGCGCCGTTGCGTCAGTGCCTGTCATTACATCAGCCTGCCCCTGCCGTGATCAGCCTGCCAAAACACAGCGTCCTAGCCGAAGGTGATTTCGTGATGTGATTGCAGTCCTTGCAGTTGTCTAAAAATTAGCGTCAAAGCGCGGCCATGCCACCACTCATGATCCAGGTTTTCAGAGTAATGAAGTCCTCAGTCTCCAGACTGACGCCGCAGCCAAATGGCGCGTTGTTGACCGTCGTAAGATCGAGGGTGCCGGCGCGGATATCGAGTGTGGGGAAACCTGCTTCATGCTGGCGATAAAGGCCTGCATGGGCTTGCAAAACGGCGCGCTGGAGCGGCTCTGAATACATGCTTAGGCCACGAAAGTAGTGATGCCCATTGCGCTCCACATGTGGAATGCCGAGCAGGGCCATGATGCTGAGATCTTGCAACAGCGCCACGGGGCCGACGTTGGCGAGGTCTTCCCCGCTCAGGATGGGTCCGAAACGAATACGGCTGGCGCGAGCCTTCAGCAGGGCCTTGTTTGCCAAGACTTTGACGATGCCTTTGCAGTTTTTGTGACTGGTGCCGCTGTAACCGAGATCCAGCGCACGGGGCAGCGAGGAAAGGTCCGCATCGGCCTCGTCCAAGATAAGACTCGGAGCCTGTGGCCAGGCCTCCAGAACCGTCGCCACGGCATCCTCCAGCGCATGCTGACGATGCAGTGGCTGCTCCACGAGCAGCAAATTTTCAAACAACGGCGCTAGCCTGGCATCAGCCTTCAATTCGTCATAGTAAGCGCGAAAGTCGGCTAACTGACGAAACTGCTCATTGCCGTCCAAAGTGAGACGGAAGCCCTGAGGGCAACCAGCAACGAAGAGAGCCGCCATCTCCCTCAAACGAGGTCGATCCGCTGCCAGATTACCAGAGATTTTAACCTTAAAAACCCGCAGTCCATAGGCACGAATGCAATCCTCCAGCACATGCGGCAGGCCATCATCCAGAGGCGGGACATCGCCCCTACGCAGAGGATCAGCGAGGCCGACGGTATGGCGCACTTCGAGGCTTGCCAGCGGCTCAGGGAGGATGGTCTCAGCCACGGTCACACCCGCCAGCTCAGGGCGCACCTGACCGAGATCAATCCCCAGCCCGTCACGGCGCAGAAGCTGATGCAGCGGCATGGCGGCAGCCTTGCTCAGGGCATCCAGCACCGCACGCTCCATCAGGCTGGTGCCGAGGTGGGCCAGCAACGCCGGCTGCTCACGCACTCGCGCCCAGCTTGACTGCTCTTCATACAATGACTGCCACCAAGAAAAGTAGGTCTGCGGCTGCTGCGCCGCGTTTTCGGCGATGCGTGAGGCGTTTTGAATCACCGCCAGCATCTCTGCCAGATCTTGCTCATAGGCCGTTTCAGGATTTTTCGTGAACCACTTGGGTGGCAGCCCCTCACTGGCCAGCCCCGAGACAGGCCGCCCATCGACGACAAGATCCACCCTCACAAACAGATGCGGCAGAGCTGTCATGCTAGCGATACCGTACTGGAACGGAAAGCGCGTGCGCATCGGCAGGACGTGGAAATGGGTATCGAGAAAAGTGAAAGTCACCCTGCCAGCATCCCGAGCCGTTAAGGTACTGCAAGCTCCCTGAAGAAGCACGCTTTCACCGAGGTTGCACTCCTGATTGAGTGCGCTAGATAAACGCCCGCCATGTCCGCCACCACCAACCGCATCGACGCCCATTTCGCCAACCTCCGCAGCAGCGGCAAGCGTGCCTTCGTGGCCTACGTCGCCGCCGGTGATCCGACGCTGGATGCCACGATCGACATCGTGCTCGCTCTGGAGCGTGCCGGGGTCGACATCGTGGAGCTTGGCGTCCCCTTCTCTGATCCTCTCGCAGACGGTGTCGTGAATCAGATGGCTGCGGACCGCGCCCTGAAGGCCGGAGCCACCACGCCCAAGGTGCTAGAAATGATCCGCCAGCTGCGCACGAAATCCCAGATCCCGCTCGTGCTTTTCACTTATCTGAACCCGGTATACACCTACGGCTACGAGCAGTTTCACATCGACGCCGCAGCTGCCGGAGTGGATGGTATTCTGGTCCTGGACCTTCCGCCGGATGAGGTGGCTCAAAACAGCGAGCTCAAGCCCACGCCGGAGTTGCGCCACATCCAGCTCATCGCTCCCACCTCCCCAGTGGAGCGCATCGCCACCATCGCCAAAAGCGCTGAAGGTTTTGTGTACTACGTCTCCCGCCTCGGCGTCACTGGCGCGCAGGTGGAGGTGGCCAGCGGCATCGCTGAGCAGGTGACCCTGATCAAAGCCTCCACTGAAGTGCCCGTCTGCGTCGGCTTTGGCGTCTCCAATCCCGAGCAGGCAGCGCAAGTCGCCAGCATGGCCGATGGCGTCGTCGTCGGCAGCGCCATCGTGAAGCTGATCGAGAAAAATGGCAGCTCTTCAGATCTAGCCTCGCAGGTAGAAGCCTTCGTCAAGCCTCTGGTGGATGCAGTCCACGCCCTTGCTTGACCGCCTTGACCATTCTTTGACCTCTTAACGCGTTCCCCTATGACCCTCCACTTCACCAAAATGAACGGCGCCGGCAATGACTTCGTCATGCTGGACAATCGTGACCTCGGCCTTTCCCTCACCACCGCGCAGATCGAAAAACTCTGCGACCGCCATCGCGGCATTGGAGCTGACGGACTTCTCTGCGTTGAGCCGGCCACGGAAGGAGGCGACTTCAAAATGCGCTACTACAACGCCGATGGCGGAGAGGCCGAGATGTGCGGCAATGGCGCACGCTGCTTTGGACGCTTCGTCAATCATCTGCATGGCGACAGCCTAACCAAGATCCGCTTTGAAACCCTCGCTGGCATGATTTCCGCCGAGTTTGAGGCCAACCAGGTGCGCATCAACATGAGCGCCCCGCACAGCCTGAAACTCGCCGACTCTCTGCCGGTGGCAGCCGAGACGCTCACCGTCCACAGCGTCAATACTGGCGTGCCTCATGCCGTCGTCTTCGTGGATAATCTGGAGAACGTGCCAGTAGGTGAATGGGGCGCTGCCCTGCGTTACCATGAAGCCTTTAAACCCCGTGGCACCAACGCTAACTTCGCCAGCGTGCTCGCCCCAGGCAGCATTGCCATCCGCACTTATGAGCGCGGCGTGGAAGATGAAACCCTGGCCTGCGGCACCGGCATGGTGGCCAGCGCCTTGATCCATCACGAACTCACCGGAGCAGCGAGCCCCATCAGTGTCCTCGTCAAAGGTGGTGACACTCTTCGTGTCGGCTTCACAGAAACCGCGCCGCATGAGTACACCGACGTCACTCTCTTTGGCCCTGCCGATTTTGTCTTCACTGGCACGGTGGAGATCTGATCAAAATTTCTATGCTTCAAAATGATCTTTTGAATTGACGCGGGCTGTAAGTTCGAGAAGTTAACATCCCGTCGTTCACAGCGCCGGGAAACAGATTTGGTGAGGTGGCTGAGTGGTCGAAAGCACATCTTTGCTAAAGATGCGTAGCCTTAACAGCTACCGAGGGTTCGAATCCCTCCCTCACCGCCACTGTTTCCACCACTTTCAAAAGAAAGTGACGACCCTGAAAATGCGGAAACCGCACAGCTGCTTGCAGGATGAGAATCGTAGTGCTAGGCAAGACTTCCCCCATGATTGACCTCTCACATCTGCGCGCTGATTTTCCCATCCTACATCAGCAGGTCCACGGAGAGCCGCTGGTGTATTTTGACAACGCTGCCTCTAGCCAAAAACCACGTGCAGTCATCCAGGAGTTGACTCGCTACTATGAGCAGGACAACGCCAACGTTCACCGTGGTCTGCATGAGCTGAGCAATCGTGCGACAGACACCTTCGAAGCCGCCCGCAAAAAGGTGGCTCGCTTCATCGGAGCAGCCAATACACACGAGGTCATCTTCACCCGTGGCACCACAGAGAGCATCAATCTCGTAGCCAATGTCTGGGCGAATCAGTATCTCAAAGCCGGCGATGTCATTCTCTACACCGGCATGGAGCATCACAGCAATCTGGTGCCCTGGCAGCTCGCCGCAAAACGCAGCGGTGCTGTGGTCAAACACATCCCGGTTCTCGATGATGGCACCTTGGACTTATCTTTGCTCGACAGCCTGCTGACCGAGCAAGTGAAGATCTTCACCTGCGTACATGTTTCCAACTCTCTGGGCACCATCAATCCAGTTCGCGAGCTGTGTGCGAAAGCGCGGGCGCTTGGCATCACCACGCTGGTGGACGGAGCCCAGGCAGTGGGTCATCTCCCCGTGAATGTTCAGGAGATCGGCTGTGACTTTTACGCTTTCTCCGGTCATAAAATGTGTGCGCCCACCGGCATCGGTGGCCTATGGGGACGAGCTGAAAAACTCGCCGCCATGCAGCCCTGGCACGGAGGCGGGGAGATGATCGAAGTCGTGACCCTCGAAACCAGTAGCTACAAGGCCGCCCCAGCACGCTTTGAAGCCGGCACGCCAGACATCGCCGGAGTCATCGGGCTTGGTGCTGCTGTGGATTACCTGGAAAAAGTCGGCATCGACACGATCCACCAACACGGGCGCGAACTCACGGCCTACGCCTTGCAGTGCATGGCGGAGCTGCCCGGCATCCACATCCTCGGCCCCCAATCTGAACGTGGTGCCTTGGTGGCCTTTCATCTGGCCTGCGCGCATCCGCATGACTTGGTGGAGTTTGCCAATACTCACGGCCTCGCCCTTCGCGGTGGTCATCATTGCACTCAGCCACTGATGAAGCGCTTTAAAGTCCCAGGCACCAGCCGCGCCAGCTTTTATTTCTACAACACCACCGCCGAAGTGGACCGCATGATGGACATCCTGCACCGCGCGGTGAAATTCTTCTCCTAATGGCCCTCTCAGACGACCTTCGCGACCTGTATCAGCAGGTCATCCTCGACCACTCCAAATCCCCACGCAATCACGGCCAGCTGACCTGCGACTGCGTGCATGTGCATGGCGACAACCCAAGCTGCGGTGACGAGATCGACGTCTATGTGAAATTTAGCGACGATGGCAGCATCGCCGACATTAAATTTGATGGCCAAGGCTGCGCCATCAGCCAGGCGAGTGCCAGCATGATGACGGTGAAGGTGAAGGGCTCCAGCCGGACCAAAGTAAACACCCTCATGCAGGACTTTCGCAGCACCGTCATGGGTGAAGGCAGCATCCAGGATGAAGATGCCCTCGGTGAACTCCAGCTCCTGGAGGGCGTGCAGAAATTCCCCCAGCGCGTGAAGTGTGCCATGCTTGGCTGGCGCGCACTGGAGCAAGCCATCCAGCAGGCTGAAGAAGCAAAATGCTGATCAGGCTCGCGCCAGATCAAGCAAGGCCCGCACACGCTGAATTTCACAGGCAGAAGTCTTCGCGATAAACCCACGCGCGTGGGCAAAGTGGACATCAGACTCTTTTTCGATGCGAGTGAAGTCATAACGAGGATCATCATTGTGGCGGGAAAGCCCGTAGCCTTTGCCTCGACGATCAGGGTAGATGAGCGCAGCGACCGTGGTGGCTTTACCGACGGACTCCAAATAACGCCAGATCCCGGCTGAAGGCTCTTCTGGGATGGGCTCGATGCGCGGTAGAAAGAGAACTTCGTGGTCTTCCAGGCTCCAGAACTCGGCGTTTTTTGCCACATAGTCGAGGCGGCTGCGGAGATCGCGCAGATACTCCAGCAGATCTTGACCAATGTAGCTGAGCATCTCCCACAAAGGCTCACCCGGCTCCAGACGCCGAGCTTTAGCAAAGCGCCTAAGGACAGTGCCGTCGATGGGAGAGGCGAGTTTACTCATCGTCACACGGTCCACACCCAGCCATTGCGCCGTGACATTTGGACCGCGTGTATCAAACCACTCGGCAGGCTCCAGCCACTCGCAAAACTCGCGGGCATCCGCATAGATACCGAGGTGCTGCATGACCAAGCTCAGAGCGCAGACCGGTGGGTGGTCAGCTGGGAACTGATGATGGTCAAAGTTATGCAGCTCAGGGTTGTGATCACCACCGACATCGACGACCGCGATGCTCGGATCTGCTAAATCCTCAGTCAGAGGTTCTCGGCGCACAATGGGCACCGAGTGAACGGCCGCGAGTAGGCAGCAAGCCAGCAACTCATCTTTATGAGCGCCGCCGGGATGGGTCAGAATAAGAGAAACAGCCATGAAGAAAGACAGTAAC
>CANHTV010000203.1 GCA_947463285.1 Verrucomicrobiaceae bacterium
CTTGGGTGCAGCCGGCTTTGCTGCTGGCGCAGTGGGCTTGGCTTTTGGTGTTTCAGCCAAGAGCCCAAGGCTGGTGACAAAGAGTGCGGTGGTGGCGAGAGCAGTGATTTTCATGCGTGAGGGATCAGCCTGATGAATCCGCTGCCAGCTGACAAGACTGAAATGATTCAAAGCTGCGGCATCAGAGACTGCACCTGCACAGCCACGGATTCATCGTATGGTTTCAAAGCCTCCCTAAGCGCGGTGGCGTCATTGCTGTGCTTCTGCATCAGGGTGCGTGCGATGGCGTTGGCTGACTGAAACTGGCTGTCACCGTCAGCATCCACCCAAATCGGATTGGTGGAGCCGATGACCTGTGGGGTCAGGGTTTTACTCGTGGCCTGATACGGACGCGGAATCTCCCAAAACGGCTCGGTGATTGCGGGTCCGGTGGCGATGGCGACGAGGTGGACATCGTGCGCAGGTTTGGGCAGCGTCCAGACGACGCATGCTTTTTCTCCGGGCTGATGGTCATCATGGATCGCCTGCTGGCGGATGAGCAGGCCGTTGGCATAGAGCTCAAGGCGGTCTGCCTGCGCCCAAGAGGGGCCACTGACAACGGCCTCGATTCGCATCTCTGCGCCGAGTCCGGTCGCGAGATCACCGACGCCAAAGCGGCCATCCACTTTCAAATTGGTGAGCAGCCCCATGCTGACGAGGAGACGTCCCTGTTGGTAGCTGCGCCAGATTTCGTCGAGATCTAGCATGGCCGGATCAGCATCCTGCGCCGCCACATAAGTGCGCCCTTGGCCGAGGATGAAGCGACTAACGTCATGCGTGTCACTGGAGGCCACGGCTGCGATGCGATGCCCGCGATTCAGCAGCGCAAACCAGTCGCGATAGAGCAATCGAATGTCCGACTGCAACGCTCCGGAGGTGATGACCTCCAGCGCATCAATATCGAGCGAAGCGGCGTGTCGATGCCTGCCTGTACTGGAGTTAAACTGAAGTCCGCCGAGTGGCACAAAGCCGCTGTGAAGATCACGCGGATGATTCAGCGTGATGACCTTTACCCCCGGCGTGGCTCTAATGGCGGGCAGCAGCTTTCCCCAGTCCTGCTCCTGGTGATTCACCAAGCCTGCACCAGCCGCGATAGGAAAGGCATTAAAGTGGCCGTGCTTCGTTGTGACTTCATTGCCCGTGACAGCAGTGAAATGCTCGGTCACTCCCACGCTGGCGGCTGTGGGTGCGTAGTCCGTGTGGTGATTGTGATCCGTGGCCACGGCCAGTTCGATGCCTTCACCGGCGATGGTGATCATGCGCTCTTCGATCCTTGCATCACCATGGCCGCTGTGAGTCAGGGTGTGGATGTGACTGTCTGCCGCGATCCAGCCGCGTGTGTCCACCTCACGCTTTAGCGACAAGGTCAGCTCGCGTCGTTCATCGGCCTGAAGGCTGAGTTGATGCTTTGCCACGCCCCACTCAAAACCACGCCCGGCATGAAGCACGTAGTCGCCAGGAGGCAGTGATATTTGTGCCTTGCCAGCCTTGGCATAAACCACACCCACACGGCTGGAGACATCGGCTTCCGGTGCGGCACGAAGAGGCTGGAGAGTGCCGTCAGGACGCGTCAAAGTCAGGCGGCAGGGCAGGGGGCGTTTCTCATCAGCATCTATGACGGTGACATGCAGCGTCGCACCACTGAGGGCTTCAGAGACAGGTTTGGGGTACAAAAACAGCGGCCCGACTTCGATGTCATCAAGCGCCGCCGGAGCCTCGATCACAAGCACATTCTCCCCATCACGTAAGGTGCCCGCTGGCACAGCCAATATGCATTCAAGCGCTGTTTCAGCGAGCGTTAGAGCCCCAAGCCGATGGCCATTCAGAAGAACGGTCCAGGTTTGCTTCACATCGCGCTGCCAGATTTTCAGCGTCTGTTCAGCATCGTTGGTGGTGGATTGGAAGCGCCTTTCCAGACGCTCCGCATCGACAGGCTGATGCTGGAATATTTCCCACTCAAACTGCCCCACCTTGCCGAGATGCAGCCTCCGACTTTCCAGGCTCAAATCCTGTCCCCAGCTCATCGTGCTGACGAGGGTCATGAAGCCAAGAAAATAGCAGGCGCTGACTGAAGGCAGGCTGGTCGCTGGGAGTGAATGTCGGTGAAGAGAAAGCAGCATCTTTTTACATACTGAGTTCCATCCCTGGCCTCTCAAGGGATCCACGCTTTGTCTTGGCTCAGGCCTTTTTTGATAAGGGTTGCCTGCCCATCTGGCGGGCGATTTTTCGCAAGGTGGTTTCTTCGATACCGCGTCTGCGCATCTGCCTTGGATTCCAGTGCAGCACCAAAGCTCGGCCATATTCTTTGAGCGGCACGAAGGGGATGATGAGCGTGCGTTTTTGATCCAAGCCATGCACGCCTAGACTTGGCAGGATGCCTGCACAGGCCCCCAGCTCCACGAGCTGCCGCACCTGGAGCATGGAGCCGCACTCGAAACACGGGTGAAAATCCACGCCAGCCTCAGCCATGGCGGCGCGCACCGCCGTGTCCGTCTGCCCACCATCACGCCCGGCGGCAAAGGGGAGTGTCTGCCAGTAGGCAGGCTTGGCGGCCGCGCGCTCGGTGGTGCCGCGTTTTAGCAGTGCTCGTGGGATACAGAGATGAAAGGACATCTTCATGATCAGGGCGGAGTGATTGCCAGCGGGAGCGGCATTTTGGCGAATGATGGCCAGATCGACGCGCCCATCCCTTACCGCGTCAGCCAGACTGCGGCTGCGATGTGCCTCGGTTTGCAACGTGGCACCGCTGAGAAGCTGACTGATGTCAGGTAAGGAAGGCACCACCATCCATTCCAGCACACTCGCCCCGGCACCGATAACGAAAGACTTGGCCTGGCCCATCTGCTCTTTGCGGAAGTCTTCCAGGTCCTGGAGCTGCTGGCGGATCAGCAGAGCGAGACGCTCGCCTGCGGCGGAAAGAGAAAGCGTCTTGCCCTTCCGCCGTGTCAGCTCGGTGCCGAAGAACTGCTCAAGCTCACGGATCTGGCGGCTGATCTGGCTCTGCCGATTCGTATCCCCCGGCGCTGCTTTGGCGATGCTGCCCGCCTGCGCCATTTGCATAAAACGGCGCAACCGATCCAGCGACAGGCCACCTTTGGAAAAGAGATGTTCAAACATGACTATTGAGTCAGCCATCCTGCATTCTTCGATGTTTTGCAAAGACGGACTTCGCCGAAGATCCGTGGTTATGAAACACCAACCCTACGACCTGATCGGTGACATCCACGGCCACCACGCCAAACTCATCAACCTTCTGAAGCATCTCGGCTACCAGCCTCACGGCAGCACCTTCCGTCATCCTCAGGGACGGAAAGTGGTGTTCCTCGGCGACTATATCGACCGCGGCCCGGCGGTGCGTGAAACTTTGCACACTGTGCGTGGCATGGTGGATGCCGGAGATGCTCAGGCCATCATGGGCAACCATGAATACAACGCCGTCGCTGCTGAGACACCCGATGGCCGGGGTGATTTCCTCCGCAGCATTGCCAGAAACAAGAGCGGACAGAAAACTACCAAACTCCAGTTCGCAGGGCTCGACGCCGAGTGGGAGGAATGGAAACTGTGGATGAAGCGTCTGCCCATGTTCCTGGATCTCGGCGGACTGCGTGCCGTCCATGCGGCATGGGATGTGGCGGCCATTGCCATCATCGCGGGTCGAAGCATCCAGGACGAAGCGTTTATCCACCTCAGTGCTCAGTGTCACGCGCCGGAGTTTCAAGCGGTCGAGACGCTGCTCAAAGGCCCCGAGCTAGCCATGCCCGAAGGCTACTTGTTAAAGGATAAAGAAGGCGTGGAGCGGCACAAGGTCCGTGTGCGCTGGTGGGACATTCCCGAGGACGCCCAGGTCAGTCACCTGGCCATGCCGGAGCCCTTTGAAGTCCCTGGAGATGCCGACCCAGAAGAACTCCGCCGCATCCCCAACTACGCTCCCGATGAGCCGCCTGTGTTCTTTGGTCACTACTGGCTGCCACCAGAGATGAAACGTGCGCCACTGGCTGGAAACATTGCCTGCCTCGACTACAGCGGTGCCGTGGCCGACAATCCCCTCACCGCTTACCGCTGGGATGGTGAACGAATGCTTAGCACCGAGAAATTTGTCACTGTAAACCAATGAAGCCTGGGATGCGGTGTCTTCACGAAATGCTCATATCCCCTTGCTCCACGCACTCGGCAGGCTGTCCGCCATAGCCCACGACATCTCCCAGGCAGATGATCTCTGAAACACCCTGCTCGGCGATGTCTGCCAGCACGGCTTTTAGTGCCGGGAGATTGGCGTGGATGTCACTGATAAATGCAATGGGCGACGGCATGGAGATACCGTCGCCCATTTTGGCTTGGCTGGCGAGTTGGAGCTACTTCACTGGCACGATCTGCACGGCGTCTAGGTGGACGTTACCTTTGGCACCCTCAGTGCGGAAGGTGACGGAGGCTTCTTCACCGGCGTTGAACTTGAAGGTGCCAAGGGCTTGGGCACCCTGCTTGCCAGTCGCGGGCTTGCTTTGATCGACGGTGACGGTCTTTTCGCCATCGGCGCTGAGGATGGTGATGGGGGTGGCCTTGGCGCGGTTTTCATGCGGCTGCCAGTAGGCGCGGACTTCATAAGTACCGCTTTCTTTGACGGCGAAGCTGAAACGTGCGCTGGCTCCTTTGGCTCCGCTGTAACTGTAGTGGCTGTTGACGAAGGGCTTGAGACCTTGACCCTTGCTCCAGGTGCCGATGAGCTCGGCGTCTTCGTCGTCGATGACGATACCTTCCATCTTCTTGGGGTCGAGAGTGTCGCTGACGATTTCAGGGAGCTTTTTGGCGTTGGCGGGCAGGTAAAGGTCTGCCTCCAGGCTGTCGCGGCGCATGGCGCCGGGTTGGTTCATGAGGTCTTTGAGGATGTCGAGATACTGCTCATACACACCGCGTGGGCTGGTGTGATGGCGCACGCAGATCCAGGCGGCTTTACCGACGACCTCACCCATCATGCCGCAGGTGCGCATGACGCGGGTGCTGCCCAAGGCCTGGCGCTCGACACTGATGGTGCGACCTGCCATGAAGAGGTTGCCGATGTCTTTGGAATAGAAGCAGCGGTAGGGGACGGGGTAGCCGTTTCGACGATCCACATGACCGCCAAACACGGCGCGGCTGATGAAGGGATTATGGGGAAACTTCACAGCATACTGCTCTTTTGGATAATGCAGATCTTGGTCCCAGGTCGTGGGCACGCAGCCGTCGGGGTGGAGGACATTTTCGTCCATGTCTTTGCCATTGAGAATGATGTCGCCGACGATCCGGCGGCTTTCGCGAGGGCCGCCGATGTAGGCCAGCCAGGACATGTCGTAGGGAGCATATTTTTCGCCGCCCTTGGTTTTCAAAGTGGAGACAGCTCCATAGACCGCGCGGAAGTTGTGGTCGCGGATGAGTTCCAGATCGTTGAGCGGATGCTTGTCGAAGCCGCTTTCCCAGAACCATTCACCGTGGAGATACTCTTCCATGTTCGCCACTGGCGTGTAGCCGAGGTCAAAACCCGCCATGTTTGCTTTGTTTTTGATGCCCACCGGTTCCATCGACTTTGGCTCTGGGAAGTCGCCCATCTCCATCTGGAGAGCCCAGGGTGTGGCAGGCCAGGTCACGGGCTTTTCATGCTTTTTTAGCACCCACATGTTGCTCATGCCCATGCGGCCTTTTTCTTCCATCATGAACTGCGCACCAGCGAGGGCACCGACGCTGCCGTGGCCCGTGCAATCGACGAACAATTTGCCGACGAAGCGTGTCTCTTTGCCCGTCTTTGCATCGAGTCCGACGACGCTGCGGATGTTCTTGCCGCCCTCGACCATCTCAATGCCATAGACGTGGGTGTTGAGGAAGAGATCGATGCTCTTTTCCGCTTTCACGGTGTCTTCTTTGAGCTTGTCGTTGTATTCCGCCGGGTCAGCCGCCGGGCTGTTGCTCGCACGGTCGGCGAACTCTTCCACGATCTCGCCGAGGTGATGATACAGGCCGCGACGAGTGCCACCCATGGCCCACACTTGGATCTCGCTGCTGCCATTGCCGCCGAGCACGGGGCGATTTTGAATGAAGGCCACTTTAAGAGCCTGACGAGCACCCGAAAGCGCTGCGCCCATGCCGGAGTAACCACCACCAACGACCACGAGATCATATTCCTGAGTCTCGGGAGCCTTTTCAGGCAGTCCGAGCAGCTTGCGGCGCAGCTGATTCGTGGCCGCGAGATCGGCCGGAGGTGTGAAGCCTTCATCACTGCTGAGCAAAATGGCATCCACACGACCATCGAAGCCCGTCAGGTCATGAAGTCCCACCTTGACCATGCTTGACGAAGTCTTGACCACACCAGCTTTCTCCCAAACCCAGTCCTTGCCTTCTGTGCCTAGCACCTTATCCAGTTCTGCTCCATTGACACTGACCTGAAATTTCCCCGGAGCCTCGGCGGTGACGCCAAAGGGAGCCACCCAGTTCTTCGTGCGCACCCAGACGCTGTATTTGCCCACGGGAGCGCTGATTTCGGTCTCCGCATCTTTGACGGTCTTGCCCATGCCATGTGCCATCAGGTAAGGAGAACCCATGACGTCGATGAACTGGGTGTCCATCACCCAGCCGCCGGGGCTGGAGAAGGATTCAGCCTCGATCCAGACAGAGTCGGCGTGGGCGGTGAGGCTCGCGGCTGCGGCGAGTGCGGAGAGGATCAGGCGTGGTGGCTTCATCATAATCAGGGTGACACAAACGTATGCATTGGCGTTATTTTGCATTAGCCGATCA
>CANHTV010000204.1 GCA_947463285.1 Verrucomicrobiaceae bacterium
ATCGCACAACTCTCTGGCAACCGCGAAAAGGTGGCGGCTTCTCGCCGCATCAAAGAATGCGCGGAGAAAGCCAGCAGCCTGAATCCTGCGAATGATTATGCCTGGCACATCCTCGGACGCTGGCACCAGGGCATCGCAGGTGCCAACGGCCTTTTACTCGGCTTGGCACGATTGATCTACGGCGAGATCCCTGCGGCTTCGAATGATGAAGCTGTGAGTTGTTTCAACAAAGCCATCGCTCTGCGGCCAGAGCGTCTGATCCATCATATGGAGCTTGGACGCACCTACGCACAAATGGGCCGAACGGAGGAGGCTCGGGCACTTTTGAAGAAGGCGCTCACGATGCCGAATCGTGAAAAAGATGATCCTGAGACCAAGGAGCGCGGACGCAAGACTTTGAACGCGCTTTGAAGATGAGACAGCATCATTGAGCTTGCCTCGCCACTCGGGATTGATGATAAAGACGCATGGCGTGGCGACTCGACAAAGCAATCATCCGT
This sequence comes from Verrucomicrobiaceae bacterium, assembly GCA_947463285.1. Lineage (GTDB taxonomy): Bacteria > Verrucomicrobiota > Verrucomicrobiia > Verrucomicrobiales > Verrucomicrobiaceae > Prosthecobacter. The sequence goes on from CANHTV010000204.1 coordinate 501, forward strand.
GGTGAACTCGACAACACCGAGAGAGGCGTGGTGAAAGTGCGGCTGGAGATGGTGGGATACACCCAGCCATTATGTCTGGAACTTACCGGTGATGCCTGGAGGGATGTGGCCGGGAGTCGTCTCAGTTTCGTCAATCCTGACCCGGAGCCCCAGCCTACAGCCCCACCGTGGACACCGCTGCAAAAAGGCAGCGCCGGAGACATCACTGCCTCCAGAAAGGTGAAAGTCTTCACCGTGCCTGAAGAAGAATGGCGGCAGGCTTACATGGATGATCGGATTGAATCGGTGCCCACCGAGTGGCGCAACAGTCTCTATCTGGAATGGTTCAGTGACGAATATGGACGCTGCCTCGTGGAGAGCGCTGACTTTGAGATCCAGGTCTCTGAAAGCCTCTGGGAGATGGACGAGGATGAGGAGGCAGCACAACAGATGGCCAACATGCATGCCATGCGTGAACACCTCTGCGGCATCATCCAGCGAACTGAGACAGACGAGGAAACAGATTCTAATGACATTGACGACGAATCATTCACCGAAGAGAGCTGGGAGGAACAATTAAAGGCCTCTGACAGGCTCACAACGGCGAATCTTGAAGCCCTCGAGAAGTATGGTGAAGGCGATGATAACGAAGAAAAAATCGCCTTCGTGATGGGCTGGGATCACATCATCGAAGATATGGCCGATGCCCAAGATGGCATCGATACCTCAGAATCAGACAACGAGGAGAAAAAACTCCGACACGAGTGGATCGCACAGATGAACGCCGCCGCTGAAGAAGGGCTGGAAGACATGGAAACCGAGGTCCAAGAAGATCATCCGCTGATTGCTCTCGCCCATCAATTCATCCATCAGGTCTATGAAGACATGGAGAAAGCGGGGATTTCAGACGAACGCGGCAAGGCGGCGGATCATCCGCTGGAGCGGTTCATGGTGAACATCATGCAGATCACGGGCAAGCTGTCTGGGGCACTGGGCGGCATCAGCACTTGCGAGAGGGACAGCCTGGGCGTCCATAAAGGCTACATCCTGGCCATCACCAAACGATGCCTGAACTGGTCCAATGAAGCCCTCTCGGCCCTGCAGGAACTGGCCACACATCTGGACTACGGAAAACACGCCAAGATCTTTGAACAATGGCAGTCACAGCTATTTGCGATTCGTGAAGGCATTACGGATCTACGGAAAGAATTACACGAAGAATGACAAGAGTTTTAGTTTTCAGGATAGACATTTCATGGGGACATGGTTGAAATGAATCATCATGACACAGCCGCAACGCGAAGCGCTTTTCGATCTCCTTGCCCTCTCTATCTATGCCGACGCCCATATCTCGCTCGCCGAGGAGGACTTGGTGCAACAGGCCTTTGTCAAAAAAGGCTGGAAGTCGGAGCTCCCCAAGAATCTTTTCATCGAGGAATCTTTCGCCCGAGCCCGTGAGGCCGCGGAGACAGATGAAGGCGTCTTTGACTACCTCAACGAACGCGCCGCCGTTTTCACCACCAATGCCGCTCAAAAAGAAGTCTGCGATGTGGTCAAGAAAATCCTCGAGAGCGACGGCATGGCAGAGGACGAAAATGAGTTCTTCAGCCTGCTCACCCAGTCCCTGCCACGAGTGAAGTAGATGTCAGCGAATACTGCCGTTCCAAGTTCTAGGCTTGCGATTCTCCAGGGAATCCAAGTTTAGTGGAGCTTCGGATTTGATTTCAGCCGTGCTACCTCTGATCTCCAGAAGTAGCGCCTTCTCCAAGTGTAATTTATCCAGCCAGTAACGGACGCGCACATTCTGAGCCGTTTGGGCAGCGATTTGAGGCAGTTTCTCCACGGGCAGAACAAACGGCGGCACCTCTTTTCCATCTGAGGTGGTCAGCTTCACATCAGGTGGCTGCAAAATCAGCGGACGCGGACTGGCATTGCGATAACGCAACTCGATGTCGAGACGAGCGTTGCCATAATCACGCTCCAAGGTGCAACGATGAATGACCAGCGCAGCTTCCTGGGCGGATGCGTTTTCGATCAACTGCGGATCATCTTCCATATTCGGTTTATCGGTGAGAACCCACAGGGCAGCGCCTCCTCCGAGGATGAGGAGAACCCAGACTTCAAAGCGTTTGAAAAGAGCCATGCCTCTGAGTGGCCCTGAGAAGCTGGGATTGCAATTTGAGCTTTCAGTTTTCAGCTTTCGGCCTTCTATCAGATCATGGCAAACATCGTCCTCGGCATCACTGGCTCCATAGCTGCCTACAAAGCAGCAGACATCGCCAGTCAACTCACCAAATCTGGTCATCAGGTGACCTGTGTGCTCACGAAGGAGGCTGTGGAGTTCGTCACACCACTGACCTTGAGCACCCTTTCGCGGCGTCCGGTGATCACCGATCTGTTTGCCGAAAAAGAAGGCTGGCAGCCCAGTCACATCCAACTCGCTGATGACGCAGATCTTCTCCTCATCGCTCCCGCCACGGCCAACGTCCTTGCCGCCATGGCCCACGGTTTTACCAATGATGCCTTGACCGCAATCGCTCTAACAACACGCGCCCCTATTCTCATCGCTCCGGCCATGAATGGAAAAATGTGGCTGCACCCGGCCACACAGCGGAATGTCGAGACGCTGAAAAGCTGGGGCGTGAAATTCATTGATCCTGCAGACGGTTTGCTGGCCTGTGGTTACGAAGGCGTGGGCAGACTTGCTCCCGTGGAGCAGATTCTTGAGGCTGCGCAGAATGCCTTTTCATGATGTTCTACGTCAAGCATAGGTCAAAAGGTCAAGGTCGCGAGGCTCCTGCCATCCGTTGCTTGACCTCTTTGACAAAACTTGACCCTGCTTGACGCCACTCCCATCTCTCCGACGTTCTCTTTCTACCTTTCCCCATGCCCAACGGACCCATCTCAACCAAGCTCTTCGATCTGGCCAAACAATACATCCCAGGCGGTGTGAACTCACCTGTGCGTGCATTTCGCAATGTCGGTGGTGATCCCTTCTTCGTCCGCCGGGCGAAAGGCAGTCGTATCTGGGATGTCGATGGCCGTGAGATGATCGACTTCGTCGGCACCTGGGGCCCGGCCATCCTCGGCCATGCGCCGCGTTCCGTGATTGAAGCCATCCACAATGCCGCCAAAGAAGGCGTCAGCTTCGGAATCCCAAATCCTTACGAGGTCGAGATGGCCCGTACGATCTGCGAGTGGGTGCCCTCCATCAAAAAAGTGCGCATGGTCAGCAGTGGCACGGAAGCCACCATGTCCGCCATCCGCCTCGCGCGAGGTTTCACCGGACGCGACCGGCTGGTGAAGTTCGACGGCTGCTACCACGGCCATAGCGATAGCCTCCTGGTTGCTGCTGGCAGCGGCGCTTTAACCCATGGCAATCCCGACAGCGCCGGCGTGCCGCGTGCCTTTGCCGAGTTGACCACCGTGCTGCCCTTCAACGACGAAGCCGCACTGGAGGAACTGTTCGAAAAGAAAGGTCATGAGATCGCCGCACTCATCGTCGAGCCCTACCCCGCCAATGCGGGTCTCATTTTGCCAAAGCCTGGCTTCCTACAAAAGCTACGCGACATCACCACGAAGCACGGAACCATCCTCATCTTCGACGAAGTCATGACCGGCTTTCGCCTCGCGAAAGGCGGCGTGCAAGAGTTGGAAGGCATCACACCTGACCTCACCTGCCTCGGCAAGGTCATCGGCGGCGGTCTGCCAGTCGGAGCCTTCGGTGGTCGCGCTGACATCATGGATCATCTCGCGCCGCTCGGCCCCGTGTATCAGGCGGGCACACTCAGCGGAAATCCTGTGGCCCTAGCTGCTGGACTGGCACAGCTTCATGAAATGGACAAGCAGCAGGGCTACAAGCACCTCGAAGTCATCGGCAAGATCATGGAAGAAGCCGTGCTCGATTTGCTCAAGAAGAAGGGCCTAGGCTACCGCTGGTATCGCAAAGGCAGCATGTTCTGCCTCTTCTTCACGGAGAAGGAAGTCCACAACCTCCAGGACGCCAAGACCTCCGACCTCGCCGCCTTCCGCAAATTCTTCCACCACTGCCTCGACAACGGCGTGTACTTCGCCCCCAGTCAGTTCGAGACCGGCTTCATCAGCCTCGCCCACGACGAAGCCGACATGGCGCGGACTGCGGAGGTCGCTGCAGAGGCGCTGGCGACTCTTTAAAAAGGCCGTGCCGAATTTGAGGCGGCATGGTAGTCTCACGCCATGCCACAGCTTACTCTAGATCTACCCGAGACAGTCATGCCCTGGCTGACCCGCCAGGCAAAGAAAGAAAACACGACGCCGGAGAGGTATCTCATCTCTCACGTTCTCTACTCGATGAAGCAGGATGAAAGCTGTGTCCAAGAAATTGCCGACCCGACCAACAAGCAGCTCGAAGACCTACTAGAAGAGCGGGACAAAGGGCCGTTTGTTCCAGTTCCACACAACTTAGTGGATCGGGTGATGATGAAAGCCATGGAAAGAGTTCGCCAGCGCCACGCTCATGTTTGATCCGCATGAGCAAATGCACCCAGATGTCGAGGACATCGACCTCGTGGAGATCGCGGAATACATCATCCCCGATAATCCCGACGCAGCGAGAGCTGTCCTAGAGGCTATTCGTGATACCTTCCTGATCTTGGCCAGAGAGCCCTTGCTCGGTACAGAATACCACCCCATCCGCCAAGTCCTCCGTGGAATCCGCATGTTCACGGTCACAGCCTATCCGAACTACCTCATCTACTACCGCCCACTGCCCGACAACACAGGTGTCCGCATCCTCTATGTCCTTAACGCCGCTCGTGATGCAGGCACCTATGTCCGCGAGCAACCGCGTCAGTGATTGACTTCGTCATTCTGTTTTAGTCATTCGTCATTTATGTCCAATCCCCGCTTCGCCGTCGCTCAGCTCGATGAAATCCAGCCGACTCCTTGCCCCTGCGGGCAGGCGCGCCGCGCTTTCAAAGAACCCTGGAATACCCTCGCCACGGTGCATCTCACGGACATCCACGCGGACAGCAAGGCGCACTACCATCAGAAGATGACGGAGATCTACATCGTTCTGGAGGGCGAAGGCTACCTCGAAGCCGATGGCGAGCGCATCCCGCTCAAGCCGATGACCTCCGTCATGATCCGCCCCGGCTGCGTGCATCGTGCCGTCGGCAAACTCAAGATCATCAACATCCCCATGCCACCCTTTGATCCCGCGGATGAGTTTGAAGTCTGAACCCACATGAAAGAACTCTACACCAACATGGATTCGAGCCGCATCGGCTTGTACAAATCCATTCTCGATGAAGCAGGCATCGCCAGCTATATTCAGAATGAAAACACGGCTCAGTTGGTGAACATGATTTCGCCTATTTTTCAGCCCACACTATGTATCGTGGATGATGACCGCTACGATGAAGCTGTAGCTCTTCTAAAGCCGCTAAACTATAACGAGACCTCAGAATTACCAGATTGGGCTTGTGCCAAGTGCGGTAAAAGCAATCCCGGCAGCTTTGAAGTCTGCTGGAACTGCGAGAGTCCAGATGGAGTAAGCTGATCCTTCTGGCTCTCAAACTCCTTTCCCGGCGAATCATCTCATTGGGCGCCATTCTGCGGGCAGGAGTGCCCGCTTCAATTGGGGCTCAGTGATTAAACAAGAACGCTGGTGAGTTGATCAGGGCCCAGGCGAGGTCCTGGGCGGCGGTCAGGCGTTTGTTGGTGAGCTGTTTGGCGCTGAGGTCGGAGTCGCGGCGGAGCTGGACGAGTTTGGGGTCGAGGGTGATCGGCTTTTGGGTCTCGGTGTGCTTGGTTTCGAGGGCGATGAGCTGGGGATCCAAGGGGACGGGCTTTTTGGCGATGGCGTAGAGTTCTTTCTGCGCTTGGTAGTCTTTGAATTGAGCGAGGAAGTGAGCGGCGAGGGCGGCCTGTTGTTCTTTGCTGCGCTTGGCCATCGGGGTCTTGATGGCGTCAGCGACGATTTTGGCAGTGCCGAAGCGGACGACTGGATTCGTGGTCACCCAAAGGCGGAAGTGGCCCAGGTTGTATTTGCCGTTTTGGAACTGGGAACTGAGCGTGACAGTGAGCTGCGCGCCGCCTTCGTAAGCGATAGGTTTGGCAAACTCAAAGGTGGCTTCGTGACGGAAGCCTGCCTCGGGAGATACGGCCCAGCCTTTGTCGCGATTCCTTGGTTTTAGACTTTCGGCGATGTCGAAACCGTTTTGCATGAAGTCGGCTTTCGGGTTCTTCAGCGTCATGGCTTCGCCACCGCGTTTGCTTCGCTTCGCATCACCGGGATCAGCACGGACATTGAACTCGCTGAGGACAAAA
>CANHTV010000205.1 GCA_947463285.1 Verrucomicrobiaceae bacterium
ACTCCCGGTGATAATCCTGCAAGGCCCGTCTGGGTGGTGAGGCCAGTTCGCCACCTGCCCAAAGACAGGTACCGATGATGATCAGCAAAAGCGCAGAGATAAAGAGCGCCATGAAACGAAGTGAGAGAAACGACCGGAGGCCACGCATCGCAGGAAAGGACAGGGGATTCGTCTCAATCCTCCGCGCGTGCTGTTTGGCCACTGGGGCTGAGGAGGATGCGGAAGCCGATGTCTGGCTGCTGATCACTCACCCGCACTTGGCGGCGGTAGGAGGCGAGAAGTTCATTGGGCAGCCTTGTGGTGTAGGCACCGCCACGCACGACGCCTTCATTGGCATCGCCAGCCCAGCTATCTGAAACCCATTCCCAGACATTGCCGGCGAGGTCGAAGAGCTGGCTGCGTGTGTCGATGCGGAAGCTGGCCACCTTGCTGGGGCCGGGAAAACCGTCGTTGTAGCCTTGAATGGATTTTTTGCCGCCAGGGTCGGCGGATTGATCCAGAAAATTGCCCGTTTTGGCTGGCGGCACAGGCGTGAAACCCCAGGGATAAAAGCCGCCGATGCGGCCGCTGCGCTCTGCGGCGGTGGCACCGATTTCACGCGGCAGATTGGCGGCCATGCTCCACTCGTCATCGGTGGGCAGACGATACTCTTGATCAGGATCAAGCATGCCTTTGCTGCGCTCGCGCTCGGTCAGCCAGCGGCAGAATTGCTCGGCCTCACTGCGTGTGACGTGGGTTACGGGTAACTCCGGGTCCAGTCCGAGCTGTCGTGCCGGGACCGGTGCCTGGCTGGTGCTGAGGGCAAACTCGGCAAAGTCACCCCGCCGTGTCTCGATGGTGGCGATGAGCGTGCGCCCGAGTGGCACGAGCTTAATGCCGAGGCTGTTTTCCCAAGTTTTTCCATAGACCACGGCGCCCGTGGCTCGCAGACGGAGGTTAAAGGTGAGCGACTGGCCCTCCTTCAGGCTGCCTTTGACGATCTCGGACTTGTAGCCGGGCAGGCGCACTTCGTAGTTAAACTGATCCGCCCGGTTGCGATCCAGCTTCAGCGGGGTGCGGCCCAGCAGCGTGCTGCCGCTATACACTTCAGCCGCAGGCGGGGTGCTGCTGAGGTGGATACTGCCAAAAGCGACGCGCACGATCTCTGTGCGGATGGCTTGTCGGCCTGGGGTTGGCTTGATGTCCGTCTGGAATTTGATCGTCGTGGGCCGCCAGGCATACTCGTGGTCATTATCCAGGCGGCCGCTTTGGCGCTCACGTGCCGTCAGCCAGGCACAAAAGGCCGTGGCATCGGCAGACGGGACCATCACGCAGTTCAGGACGCGCTTATCCGTAGTGATGTGCGGAACCACATCAAAGGCCGCTGCCCGTAGAGACGACTCTAAAAAGCTACGGAACTGCGCCACCTCCACCGGAGCATCCGCGATATGCCGATCCTTGCTGTAGCTAAACCACTGGCCGTCGCGGTTTTGCCAGGGTTTACCCTTCAGCGGCTGGATCGGTGCTGGGGCTGGCTTCGTTGGCAGCGGCAGCTCATAGGCCCAATGATGGTCATACTTCGCCGCAGTGATGCCCGCCCCTGCGAGCAGCGAGCCGACGAGGGTGAAAACCGCCGCACGACTGAAGCGGCGGCTGAAGCTCTCCTGACGTTTTTCACCGACATGCTGGAGCGCCTCGGCAAAGTCACCCGCCGTCTGAAAACGCTCCGCCAGATCAGGGGCGCAGGCTTTGCAAATCACGCGGTTCAGATCCAGCCAGAAGGGCCACTCCTCATCGCTGAGGTTGGATGGGATCTCAGGAAACTCCATCCGATCCTTCCCGCTGCTCATCTCATAGAGCACCTTGCCCAGGCTGTAGATGTCAGCCTGCGGCGTACCGGGGCCTTCAGGAGGCACAAAACCCTCCGTGCCGACGAATGTGCGCTCACCCAGAGCCGCCACCAGGCCGATGTCCGCGAGCTTGCAGATGCCACCGCAGAAAATGATGTTGGACGGCTTGATGTCCCGGTGTGTCAGCCCGCGATTGTGCATGTAGTGCAGCGCATCTGCGAGATAGACCCCGGCATCCCGGCAAAAGACCACATCGAGACGCCCGTGGCGCTTCATGTCCGTGCCCAGCGTGCGCGGCACATAGGTCTGCAAGCTCTCAAAGTTCGGTCCCTCCTCCGCGTCATCCGCCAGCTCCATGACGCAATAATAAAACCCGCGTGCCTCATTCCAGCCCACATGCAGCACATGAACTAGGCAGGGATGCCCGCGTGAGATCGGCTCAAACTGCTGAATGCCCAGGAACTCGCGATGAAACGTCCTCGTCAGCTCGAAGTCCTCGCGCCAGACGATCTTCACCGCCCGGTAGGCTCCCGTCACACTTTGCGCCAGCCACACTTCACCATAGGCACCGGAGCCGATGCGCTTGATCAGCGTGTAGTCAGGGATCAAAATATCATCGCGATGCGAAGGTTGGCCGCCATCCATGGGACGGGGGCCTTTCGGACGCTGAGGAGGTGCAGGCAGCTCCACCTGCGTCTCCACATCTTGCGGGACGCCTTCCTCACCTAGCGCCTCAGCGTCAGGTGGTGGTGGGTGATAGGCGTCGTCAGTCATTGAGCGGCTCTAAGGATAAGCAGTCGCGGCAGCAGACACAACACTCCTCTGCATCGGATTTAAAATTCATGCTTCTCGCTTTCAGACGTCAGGAATCCGCGCATCGTCACGTTCCTGTCTCTCGTCACCCGCATGAAATACACGCTTCTCCCGCTTTGCCTGCTCGCCCTCATCACCTGGGCTACCTTTGCTCAAGACACGACCAAACCCGCACCCCTGAAGGTGCTCATGGTCACTGGCGGCTGCTGTCATGATTATACGAACCAGAAAATGATCCTAGCCGAGGGGCTCAGCGCCCGCGCCAACGTCGAGTTCACCATCGTTCATGAAGACGCCCCCAAGGGCAAAGATGAGCGCGAGCATCGCGTCAGCATTTATGAAAAAGACGACTGGGCCAAGGGCTACGACGTCGTGCTGCACAACGAGTGCTTTGGTAAAGTGACCGATGTCGCCTTCGTCGAGCGCATCGCCAAGCCTCACAAAGAAGGCGTCCCTGCTGTCATGCTGCATTGCTCCGCCCACAGCTACCGCGCAGCCGCCACGGATGAATGGCGCAAATGCATTGGTCAGACCTCCATGAGCCATGAGAAAAACCGCGACCTGCTCGTGAAAAATATCAGGCCTGAGCATCCCGTCATGAAAGGCTTCCCAGCCGAGTGGCTTGACCCCAAAGACGAACTCTACAAAAATGAAAAGCTCTGGGAAAACTTCGTCCCTCTGGCTCAGGCCTATGGAGAAGACACCAAGAAAGACCACGCCCTCGTTTGGGTAAACACCTACGGCACTGGTAAAGTCTTCGGCACCACCATGGGTCACAACAACGGCACCATGAGCCACCCCATATTCCTCGACCTTGTTGCTCGTGGCCTTCTCTGGTCCTGCGGCAAGCTTACCGATGAAGGTAAACCCGCCCCCGGCTACGAGTCCCAACAAAAGTAGTCTCAGCGTTACTCCAAGCGCGATTCTGGTCGGTAAAATGATCTCGGGTAAAATGCTTTTTGCCCGAGAATCATTTCGAATGAGCTGACTGGTAACACGTCGGGTATTGTCAGGTGTTCGAGCGTGTTGAAAGCAACCCGAACGACTTATTAGTAAACAAAACAGCCGGAACCTTGCGGCTCCGGCTGGATGATTGTTGGATCGAGTTTGGCTGTGCGCGGATTAGGCAGCTTTCAGCTGGGCTGTCTTGCGCTCGATGGCTTCTTTAGCCTGATTGACGATGGCTGCGAAAGCGGCGTCGTCAGTGATGGCAAGGTGGGAGAGGACTTTGCGGTCGATCTCGATGCCTGCAAATTTGAGGCCTTCCATCATGCGGCTGTAAGTGATGCCCAGGGGACGTGCCGCGGCATTGATGCGCTGGACCCAAAGGTTGCGGAAATTGCGCTTACGGACTTTGCGGTCACGGTAAGAATACGTCATCGCCTTGCGGACAGCGTCCTTGGCGTAACGGAAGTGGGTGGAACGGAAGCCGCGGAATCCTTTGGCTTTCGCGAGTGTCCTTTTGCGGCGTTTGCGGCTAGAGGGGGCGTTTGTGGCTCTTGGCATTTTCTATTTTCTTGAGCAGGTTGTTGTTGAGGATTCGATGACCGGACTCACCTGGTCGTATGTCCCGCAAAGGGGACCAGTCCGGGCCATCGTGGCCTCCGATGGGGAGGCCGTGGGGGCGACTATCTGTGCGAGAACGGCATGTTCGCGAGGACGGCTGCCTTATCCACTTCTGCCACGAGGGCGACTTTGCCGAGATTACGTTTCCGTTTACGACTCTTGTTCTGCAGGATATGGCGCTTGCCTTGTTTACGGCGAAGCACTTTTCCAGTCGCAGTGACTTTGAAGCGTTTTGAGACGGCTTTTCTCGTTTTGGCGATACCAGCGTTTTTGGACATAGGGGCCACGAAGATGGCGGTTAATGCTGAATCGGCAAGACCTTTTACCGCTTTTATTCACAATTTATGCCCGCTTTGCTTTTGCTCCTGGCTCGTCTTTCTCGATGACGCCATCCCGCAGGCGGATGATGCGCGTGCTGCGCTCCACCATGCGCTCGTCATGGGTGACGAAAACGAGGGTTCGGCCTTGGGCGTTCAGCTCATCAAAGAGGCCAAGAATTTCCTGGCCTGACTTGCTGTCGAGGTTCCCCGTGGCCTCATCTGCCAGGATGACGAGCGGGCTGTTCGATAGGGCGCGGGCGATGGCGACGCGCTGCTGCTGCCCTCCGGAGAGTTCGGTGGGTTTATGATGGAGTCGATGACCAAGACCGACCTGATTGGCTAGTTCTTCGGCGACTTTGCGCATCTGGGCATCGTCGGCACCGCCGTAATACATGGGGACAGCGATGTTTTCGAGGACGGTGAGCTGCTGGATGAGGTTGTAGCTCTGGAAGATGAAGCCCAGGTTGCGATTCCGGGCTGCCGAGAGGTCGTCGTCGTTTAGAGTGGCGACGTTTTGGCCTCCCAGGAAGTAGTCTCCCGAGGTCGGCTGATCAAGGCAACCGAGGAGATTCAGCAGGGTGGATTTGCCACAGCCTGAGGGGCCCATGATGGAGACATACTCACCGGGATAGATGTCCAAGGATACACCTTGGAGCACTTGGCTGAGGACGTCCCCCATCTGGTAGGACTTGCGGATGTCCCGCAGGCTGATGATCGGATCAGGCACGAGGTGCGAAGGAGGGCAGGGGCTTACTTGATGGCAGGCGGTATCACAGCGGCCACTTCCTTGACTTTTGCTTTGCCCGGCAGCTTTTCAGCAGGTTCCGTTTCGTCAGGCACTGGAGCGGCGTCGTCAGTGGTGGTCTTCTTCGGCAGAGAAATGGCGACGGCATCACCTTCACTCAGGCCGTCGCGGACTTCGATAAATTCATCATTGAAGACGCCCGTGGTGATGGGGCGGCGCTCCATTTTACCGCCATTACGGATGTAGCAGAAATGCTTGTCCTGCTCGACTTCGATCGACTGCACTGGGACGAAGACGACCTGGGTGAGCTGATCCACGATGATTTCAGCTTTGGCGTTCATGCCGGGTTTCAGCCAGTCATGCATGCCGCTGATGTGGATGGTGCAGGGGTAAACCTTGAGATTCGGGGTGTAACGGCTGCTGCTGGAGTCTGGCAGCAGGGCGAGCTCTGCGACGCGGCCTTCGAGCACTTTGCCGGGCTCTGCATCGACCTTGATGCGGACTTCCTGGCCGATTTTGACCTTCTTCACCTGTGACTCGTGGATCTTCACATGCACTCCCATGCGGGTCATATCTGGGATGGTGAGCATAGTCTGGCGGAGGCGCACACTGGCTCCTTCTTCGATGCTGTTGGTGTAGTTGTAGGAAGATCCGGCATCAAGATCACCGTAGGCGACGAGGCCAGGTTGGGTGGCCTTGATGGTGCAGGCTTTGAGCTGCTGTTCTAAGCTTTCACGCTTGGTGAGTTCCATCTCGTAACGGCGCTTGGAGGTCTGGAAGCGAGTTTCTGCCTGGGCCATTTTGGAGCGGTTGGCTCGCACGACCCGCTCCAATTTGGTGAGACTCTCGCGATAGGCGGAGAGCAGGAGAGCGCATTGCTTGGAGAAGACGTATTTCTTAAACAGGCTCAGTTCCGTCTCGGCGGTTTTGACGGAGAGGGAGACTTTTTCAAAGGTGACCTGATCGTTTTCGAGCTGAGTCTTGGAGATGAAGCTGCGGGCGGACAATCTCTCAGAGGACTCCACCTTCTGCTTGGCGACGGCGAGTTCGGATTTGCTGAGGAGGAATTTGTCTTCGAGCTGACGCAAAGTCTGCTGAGCCTCGCCATCACCTTGGGCATCGCCTTCCAGGAAAGGTGAGAAGTCGATGCGCTCGGAGCGCATTTTGGCAACGGGTTTGATGACAGGCTCGGTGGTTTTTTTCGTGCTGCTGTCGGCGAGTTTGATTTCTCCTACTTTGGTCGGGGCGTTGGATTGGTTGTCCAGGATGCTGACGTATTTGTCCAGCTCGTCACCTGTACCGGGGAGTTTGGCGTCAGTGAGGATTTTGACGGTAAGTTCACTGCCCAGATACTTTTCAAAGTCCATGAGGGCAAAGACGCTGGCTTCCTTCATGTCGCGGACGAGGCTTTGATTCTCGCTGCGCTGAATCTCACGGCCTTCGTCGGCGTCGATGTAGTTCGAGACGGTGGTCTGGAATTCGATCTCGTGATCTTGAATGCGGGC
>CANHTV010000206.1 GCA_947463285.1 Verrucomicrobiaceae bacterium
AGAAAGTTTTTCACCACATCCGTGCCACGACCACCGCAGCCGATGAGCGCCAGCGTCGTGCGCTCTGAAGGAGCTGGTCGTCCATCTTTACCCAAAGCCGAGGCGGGAATGATCGTGGGAAAACCCAGCGCCAGCCCAGCGGTGGAGCCTAGCTGGATAAAACGACGGCGTGAGGTGGAATCAGTGGTGCTCATGATGGAGCAGCCTAAACGCATCTGACTTAGCCCATCCTTCCAGCCAGACACAGCAGGGCCAGAACACTGGGACTGTCTTTAATGCGTCCATCTCTGGCCATGGCGATGGCTTCAGTGAGCGGCAGCCGCTTCACATGGAGCTTCTCAGTTTCATCAGGCGCGGCTTCGCCGAAACTGAGTCCTCGGGCCACAAACAAGTCACAGACTTCATTGGTCGTAGAGTTTGAAAGCTGAAGCCCGAGAAGCAAGGGATCGATGATTTCAGCGTGGATGCCGGTTTCCTCCAACAACTCGCGGCGGGCACAGTCAGCCGTTTCTTCTCCAGGAGGGCAGCCACCCTCGGGGATTTCCCACTCATAACTGTCATGGCAGTAACGCCACTGGCCGACCAACCAAGTGTAGCCCTCATCATCCAGCGGCACGACACCCACAGCGCGGTTTTTGTATTCCACGACGCCATAGATCCCGCGACCGCCATTCGGATTGATGACCTGATCCTCACGCACGCGAATCCACGGATTCGCGTAGCCTTCGCGTGTGCTGAGAGTGGTCCAGGGATTGATTTCAGGAGCGGCTTCTTGGGGGTGACTCATAGGAGCCGACTCCATGCTCCATCAGGCAGCTTTCTTCAAGGCAGGCTTGCCTTTGCCAGCACCTTTACCCTTGGCAGCCGGAGCTGCTTTCGCTGCTGACGGACGGATTTCGATCTTCACGGGCTGAGGTTGGTTCACCTTGTAGATCTCTTCTTCGATCTCAGCGGCCTTCTTCATTAGGGCAGCCTCCTGGGCTTTGCCCTCGCCATTCCACCAGGTTTCAAAGGCGGCCTTGTCTGGCCCACGGAGCTTGCCTTTGCGCTGACCGTAAAGATTTCTCAAAGGACGAATAGCTTCATCGTTACGCTTTTTATTCAACTCAATGACACGACGAGCCTGTTCCAGCGTCACGGATTCAGGATCAGATTGGAGCTCGATTTTCTTGCCCAAAATTACACCATCCCAGGTGCCCACGACGCGACCGTTTTGCAGCACATCGTAGCGACCGGGTTGGAGGCCGGAGACGGTGAGCACCTCGCCACTTTTACGATGACCTGAGGCAGTAAGGGTGCTGCCAAGTTTAGCCTCATCCAGCACGGCCCAGGGCAGGCATTTTGGCTGCAAGGTAAAGCTCAGATTCTTACCAGCATCACCACTCACTTCGCTGACGCTGCTGCCAGGGCTCTGATTGACTTTCCAAGCACCGTTTTGCGCCACGGCGGTGACGTTCCAGACTGCGCCGGGTTCCTCAAAGGCGTCAACCATGCTGTAGGCCATGACAAATTGCCCGTCACCACCAGGATGGATCGCATCAGAGATGAGCGTGAAGTTGGGATCTTTGCGGCGACCTTCAGTGGTCAGCTCATTCAGAGGCCCGAAGAGATCAATGAAACCGTAGCCGCGCTTGCGGGCCTGCTCCTGGCCCCACTTGCCGAAGTAGGCGAGCACAGCGTTGTAGTTGTCAGGCTTTTTGTTTTTCCCGCGCGCTGGATCTTTGGCCACCATCTGCTCGAAGGCCAGATGGTCAAACATCGTCGGACTCATGATAAAGACACGCACCTTCAGTGCATCCAGCTTGTCAAAAAGCGTGGTCATGTCCTTGGCGTAAGTTTCAAAAATCTGCGGACTGAAATCTTGATACGCGCCGTCATTCATGCCGAGCAAAACCGTCGCTACCGTGGGCTTGAAGCTGGCGATGTCGTCCTCAAAACGATTCAGGGCATCTGCCGCACGATCACCACCGACGCCAGCATTGCGAAAGTGCAGGCGCATTTTCGGATAACGGGTGTAGAAGAAATCTTCCACGTATTGAGTGTACTGACACTGGTGCGTGATCGAGTCCCCGATCCAGATGACGCGGTCACCATCCTTCAGGCCGAGGCCGGCAGCCTGAGGTGCCAGCTTGAGCGCCGGAGCAGTCGGCTGCTGGCTGTAGGATACAGATGAAAAACCTGCGGAGAGGACGATCAACGGAAGGAGAAAACGATGCATGATGAAGGGCAGAAAAAACGCAACCGGAAGAAGGAACATTCATCTCAATCTTAATGCTGCGGATAACGCCAGGGTCATTCGTCACCCACAATGCGTCATTCCTGTATCGAAGGACTGACCGTGTGGCGTGCGTTTGGCTCTACCTATGCCTAACAACCGTCGCTCCTTTCTCAAACAAGCCTCTCTGGCGGCCAGTGCGGTCGCCTTCCCTGCCGTGGTGAAGTCGGCCAATCCGAACTCGAAGCTCCAAGTCGCCTCTGTCGGTGCGGATGGCATGGCTTTCAGTGACATCAAGAACATCGGCGGTCATGCCCAGGTGCAGTATGTCGGCTTTTGTGACATCGACAGCTCACGCTTTGGCAAGGTGGATGCCGAGTTCCCCGGTGTGGCGCATTTTGACGACTACCGGGAAATGCTGGCCCAGCTTGGCGATAAGGTTGACGCCGTGAATGTCGGCATCCCCGATCACATGCATGCCAAGGTGGCCATTGAAGCGATGCGTCGCGGCAAGCATGTCTATTGTCAGAAACCGCTGGCACACACGGTCTGGGAGGCGCGGCAGATGCGCTTGGAGGCGGAGAAGGCCAAGGTGGTGACGCAGATGGGCAATCAGATCCACTCGAACCTGGAATACCGCCTCGGCACGCGACTGATCAAAGAAGGCGCGATTGGCAAGATCAAGGAAGTGCATTCCTGGGTGGCCGTGACGGGCAATGAACGCAACAAGCGTCTGGCTCCGGCTCCGGCTGGAAAAGTGCCCGCTCATGTGAACTGGGATCTGTGGATCGGTGTGGCTCCGATGCGGGATTACGCGCCATGTTATCACCCCTTTGTCTGGCGTGACTGGCAGGACTTTGGCGGCGGTGCCTTGGGAGACTTCGGCTGCCACATTTTGGACCCGGTCTTCACCGCCCTGGGCATCAAGGCACCGATCAGCATCACGGCGGAAAACAGCGGCGTGAATGAGCACATCTGGCCCACGCATCAGCAGATCGAGTACGTTTTCCCCGGCAATGAACTCATCGCCGGCAAGACTCTGAAAGTGACGTGGACAGATGGTGGCCTGCGCCCCGATCGCAAGCTGGCGCAGATGCCGGACAATCTGGATCTGCCACGCAGCGGCTCGCTCTTCATCGGCGAGGAAGGCAACCTGGTGCTGGCTCACGTTGCCGGGCCGCGCCTGTATCCGCTGGAAAAGTTCAAGGGCTTTCAATACCCGAAAGAGAAAGGCCTGAGCCACTGGCATCGCTGGGTGGATGCCTGCCTGGGCGGTGAAAAAACCAGCGATGGCTTTGACTACGCAGGCCCGCTCTCAGAGACCGTGCAGCTGGGCAATGTGGCGACGCGTTTGGCCATCGGCGAGATCGATCAACGCACCGGACGACCTCTGGATCTCAAGACGCTGGAGTGGGACACCGACGCCTTCGCCTTTAAAAACAATCCGGCTGCGGACAAGCTGCTAACCAAGACTTATCGCGACGGCTGGGCGATCTGATCATCGTCCCAAAAGCAAAAAGCCTGCGGATGTGCATCATGCACGCCCGCAGGCTTTTTTGTGAGGCGGGGATCAATGCACGCCGATGCCAGCCAGGTAACGCTCAGCCTCAAGAGCCGAGGCACAGCCCTGACCCGCAGCCGTGATGGCCTGACGATAAACGTGATCAGCGACGTCCCCCGCCGCGAAGAGACCTTCCGTCTTCGTGCAGGTGCCCTTGGTTTGCAGGATATAGCCGTTCTCATCGGTATCGACGAGATCACCCAGGAACTGGGCGTTTGGCACATGGCCGATGGCGACGAAGACGCACTTCAGCTCCAGCTCGCTCTTCTCGCCATTGACGAGGTTTTCCAGGGTGACGGCGCGGACTTCACCTTTGTCGTCGGTGAGGTATTCCGCCACGGTGCTGTTCCAGATCGGCTTGATTTTCGGATTGGCCAAAGCGCGGTCAGCCATGATCTTCGAAGCACGCAGCGTGTCGCGACGATGGATCAAATAAACCGTGCTGGCGAACTTGGTGAGGAAGCTGGCCTCCTCACAGGCACTGTCACCACCGCCAATGACGCACACAGGCACATTGCGATAGAAGGCACCGTCACAGGTGGCGCAGCTGGTGAGGCCATGACCGATGAGGGATTTTTCATTCGGCAGGCCGAGATGACGTGGTGAGGCCCCCGTCGCAACAATGACAGCGCGAGCCTCACGGGTGGTGCCGTCTTCACTGGTGATGATGAAGTGACCTTCAGGGGCTTTAGTGACGCTGCTGACGAATGTGTAGTCGATACGGGCACCAAATTTCTCCGCCTGCTGCTGCATGTTCATCATCAGCTCAGGCCCCATGATGCCAGAGGGAAAGCCGGGGAAGTTTTCCACCTCAGTCGTCGTCGTGAGCTGGCCGCCGGGCTGGTTTCCTGAAAGGATGAGCGGGTTCAGATTTGCGCGTCCCGTGTAGATGGCCGCAGTGTAGCCTGCACAGCCGGTGCCGATGATGATGACGTTTTCCATAGTAGTATTCAAATGATAAAGAGGCGCGGAAGATGGGGAGCGCCGTCAGTGGCGCAAGGCGAGGTTTTCATCTCCGAAACCTTCGCAGATTTTACGAGGCGGAACGAAGACGTGAACCTATTTTTCGAATATCCAGCGGTTTAGCTAAATTTAGGTATTCCTGATCAAGAGAAAAATCTGCGTCACTGATAGAAAATGCTGCCCTGGGCTGTTATCTAGGTCCCCCCAAACCACAACCGCTTCGGCACGGCGTTCTTCCTGCGTCGGCGGAGTTGGCTCTCCAGCACATCTACACGCCATGCCTTGCCCTCATCACGTCCGCTCAGCCCAGATTCTGGCCATGCTGAGTGTGGTGATGCTCAGCACGGGCTGCACGCAGAAGTTTTACAAGAAGTGGGCTGACAGCGAAGTCTTCGGCATCCTCGGCAAGAAGGTCAAGACCGTGGCTGGCGCGGAGGACGAGACTCTGCTAAACATCACGCCACCACCACCCGTGAATCTGGCGGCACTGGTCAAGCAGTCACAGACGGAGGACTTCCTTGGCAACCGTGCCTACATCGAAAAAGGCGCACGGGTCATCAAACTGAACGATGCGCTGGACTTCGCCGTCCATCACAACCGCATCTACCTCGGGCGCAAAGAGCAAGTCTATCTCGCCGCCCTGGATTTAACCCAGACGCGCCAGCAATACGGCCCCATCGCTGACGGTGGTGGCGGCACAAAATTCACCGAGACTCAGGTCAAAACGGGCGTGAATGACTTTGTCCGCACCTCCACCCTCACCGCAGATGGCGCCATCGGTCTGGACATGCTGATGAAAACGGGTGCCCGGCTGGCCATGGATCTGACCACGGATTTCACGCGCTTCTTCACCGGCGGCATCCGTAGTTTCAACGACTCACGCGCCGCCGTCAGACTGACACAGCCGCTTCTTCGTGGCGCCGGTGTGCTCGCCGCCGTGGAGCCGCTCCGTCAGGATGAACGCGACGTACTCTACGCCGTCCGTGACTTCACGCAGTATCGAAAAACCTTCACGGTAGACGTCACACGTCAGTATCTGCGCGCCATTCAGGCTCGTGAGGCTGCACGCAACCGCTTCGTCGCTTATAAGGCCTCCCTGGTCTCCATTGAGCGTGACAATGCTCTGGCTGAAGCCAACCTTCGATCCCAGTCCGCCCTGAAGCAGATCGAACAAGGTAGCCTGACCTATGAACGCAACTGGCTCAGCGCCATTCGCACCTATGAAGAGCAGCTCGATGACTTGAAAATCGTCCTCGGTTTGCCCGTGACCGAGCGCATCATGCTCGACTCCAATGAGCTCAAAAGACTCGAGATCATCGACCCGAACGGCTCGCTGGAATCCTGCACAGACACCGCTTTGGTCACTCGGCTGGATCTGTACAATCAGCGTGATACACTCCAAGACGCCGAGCGCCGCGTGAAGATCGCGCATCAAAACACGCTGCCGACCGTCAACGCCATCGTCAACTACCAGATCAACTCACCGGCGAACAACCTAGGCATGGAGCTGAACCCACGCTACCGCAATGTCTCCGGCGGGCTGGACGTGGATCTCAATTTAAACACTCTGCCAGAGCGCAACTCCCTGCGTGCCGCGCAGATCTCAGAGCAGGCCACACGCCGCAACTTGGAACTCCAAGAGGAACAACTCCGCAGCACCCTGCGTGCTGATTGGCGCGACCTCCAGCTCGCCCGCCGTCAATACGAACTGGCCCAGAAGGGCTTGGAGCTAGCCCAGAAGCGTCTCGAGATCGAAGAAGCCCTTATGGCTGAAGGCCAGGGCACGGCTCGTGACATCGTGGAATCCCAGGACCGCCTCATCACCGCGCGCGACCTTGTTATCTCAACCATCATTGATCACAACCTCGCCAGACTCCAGCTCTGGACGGACATGGGCGTCCTTTTCATAAGGAAAGACGGGCGCTGGGAAGACGTATTGAAATCCGAGAAACACGAATCATGAAAAAGCCACCCTTGAAAACATGGATTGGCATCAGCCTCCTCGCCCTCGGGGGAGTTGCCTGGATGACCTTGTCCA
>CANHTV010000207.1 GCA_947463285.1 Verrucomicrobiaceae bacterium
TGCATCATGGCGACGATGAGAGAGCTATCGACCCCACCCGAGAGGAAGGCCCCGAGTGGCACATCGGCCACCATTCTCATGCCGACGGCTTCTTTGAGGATGGCTTCGAAGGTGTCGATGGCTTCGCTTTCACTGCCAGTGAAAGGGTGGTCGAGGCCGTGCTCGATGACTTGGCGGAGGTCCCAGTAAAGCTGCGGCGTGGGTTTATCCGAAGGTGCTTTTAAAGTGATGAGCGAGGCGGGCGGGAGCTTGTGCAGGCCTTCGTAGATGCACCAGGGATCGGGGATGTAATTGAAGCGGAGCTGAGCGCAGATGGCATCGCGATTGATGGCGGCATTGAAGCCGGGAAGAGCGCAGATGGCTTTGAGTTCGGAGGCAAACACGAATGTGTCGCCGAGCCTGCCGTAGTACAGCGGTTTTTCGCCGAGTCGGTCGCGAACGAGGGTTAGCGTGTGGTCTTCTTTGTCCCAAACGGCGAAGGCGAACATGCCGTTGAAGCGCTTCGTGGCCTCGGCGATGCCCCACTGACGAAAGGCGGCGAGCATGATCTCGGTGTCCGAGTGCCCACGCCAGCTGTGGCCATGCTTTTCGAGGTCAGCGCGGAGCTGCTGGAAGTTGTAGATCTCGCCATTGAAGACGATGACGAAGCGTCCATCCGCACTGGTCATGGGTTGATGGCCGAGCGGGGAGAGATCGAGAATGGAGAGACGCCGATGTCCGAGGGCGACGCCGTTTTCAGCATCGACCCAAGCTCCGCTGTCATCAGGACCGCGCAGCACGATGGCATCCGTCATGCGAGTGACCTCGGCGGTCATCTGGTCGGATGATTTCGATCGGGGGAGGGTGAAGTAGCCTGCGATGCCGCACATGGGATGGGGAGATTAGAGATGAGAGAGGAGGGCGTCGAAGTGCTGGAGCACGCTGGCGAGGGAAAAGTTCTCGGCGATGCGTTGGCGACCTTGTTCGCCGAGGGCACGGCGTTCGGCTTCGGGAAGGTTCAGGAGGTGCAGGCAGGCTTCAGCGAGTTTGGTGGGATCTTTGGCCTGAACAAGCATGCCGGTATCTCCCATGACCCAAGCGGTGTCGCCGATGTCAGTCGCGACGACGGTGACGCCGCAGGCCATGGCCTCGCCGACGATATTGGGGAAGCCTTCGCCAAAAGCCGAAGATGAAACGGCGATGTCGAGCGAGGCCGTGATGGCAGGGAGATCCGAGCGCTCGCCCAGCAGGTGGACGTGCTTCTGGATGCCGAGACTTTCGATGAGGGAGGTGAGTTTGGCATTCGAGGCATCCACGCCGGTGCCGACGAGGATGAATACGGTCTGCGGATGGGTTTTGACGATGAGCGCCGCCGCTTCGAGGAAAGTGGGGTAGTCCTTCATCGCGGTGTGTCGCCCGAAGCGGCCTATCTGAAGATGTGGAGACCTGCAGGCAGGGAGATTTTGAGACCACTTTTCGAGATCAAACCCATTCGGAATCAGCCGCGTCTTCGCCTGCGAGTAGCCGATGGCCTCATGCTGTCTGGCGCTGAGCTGGGAGTTGTAGGTGATGACCTTCGCGAGAGGGTGCAGCCATTTGAGGGACTTGATTACCAGGGCCGAGCCGCGTTTTTCCAAACTCAGATCGTAGAGCGACTGGCGGATGTTCCAGATGAGGCGGCCTTGGCCGAGGCGGAAAAGCTTTACCAAGACTGCCGCAAGGCACCCGTGATACATCCAGCCCATCATCACGGCTGGTTTGATCTGCCAAGCAAGCCTGAAAAGCCGGATCATGGCGGCCAGTGAGGGCCTGCTCGCAGGCATTTCGAGGCTATAAACCTGCGCACCCACAGCTCGCAGCGGCTCGACGTATTTGCCGCCAGAGGTGAGGGAGATGACATGATGCTGATGATGCGGCAGGCCCTTGATGATTTGGGTGAGCATCATCTCTGCACCGCCGGTGCCGAGACCGGTGGTGAGCCAAAGGATGGGGTAGGCACCATCGCCAAACGTCGGTGTTTCCGAAGCGGCCTTCTGGCGAACGCTCCTACAGACATCCTCCGTTCGCTCGACCATCTTCGCGATGGTGAACTGCTGCTCGATGCGTTGGCGGTTCTTTTGGCCGAGTGTTTGTCGTTCGTCAGCAGACATTGCCAACACCTCGCGCATGGCTTTGGCTAGACGAGAGTGGTCGCCGACAGGAAATACGCGATGAGGATCATCCACCAGCCAGGCGGAGTCGCCGACATCACTGGCTATCACGGGCAGGCCGCAGGCCATGGCTTCGCCGATCACATTGGAGAAACCTTCGCCATAGGCCGAGGTGGAAACGAGGCAGTCGAACGTCGGATAAAGCTGCGTGAGATCATCCTGTGCCGGACGCCACTCGATCCGAGAGGCGATGCCGAGGCTGCTCGCGAGGTGCTTCAGACCTTCTGCATAGGCCGCGTCGCCATTGCCGATGATCATCGCCTTTGCCTCAGGCACTAGAGCAACTGCGCGGATGAAGGTGGTGTGGTCCTTCATCGGATGCAGACGACCGATTATGGCGAAGGTGCTGCCATGCTTGTCCTTCTTTTTAGACTCAAAGCGCTCCACGTCGATGCCATTGGGCACGATCTCGAGTCTCTCCGCCGGATAACCGTGACCGATGTAGTAGTCACGACCCGCCTGCGAGTTGGCGATGATTTTGTCCGCGAAGCCGGAGAGCAGGCAATTCAGCCGAAAGCTAAGTTTTCCGAGGACGCCCCAGGTAGCGGCATCGGTCTGCGAGTCGCGGATGCCCCAGATGACCTTCGGGAAGCCGCAGAGGGGCTTCAGGAAGAGCGCCATGAGGTTCGACTCATGCAGGTAGCCGTGGATGACGTCCGGGTGTAGCCCGCGCATGGTTTTAATCAGGCGGAGAAAAAAACCCGCGAGCTCCCAGCGGTGCTTTTTGTCAATGCAGAAGGTTTTTACCCCGGCGGATCGGAGCTCAGCCTCGAAGGCACCTGGATAAAAATGGACGACGCAGACCTCAAAACCTCCCTGGGAGGTCAAAGTCCGCGCCAACGTGACCAATTGCCGCTGGGCCCCGCCGTGACCTAGGTCACGAATGAGAAAAGCGAGGCGGCATGGGGCAGGGGGGGGCACGAGTCGGAACTATAATCTCCATAGAGAGCTGGTGGCAATCAAGGAATCCTGATAGTTCAGCGAGCGGGTTGGCGTCCAGAAACAGGCGTCATCGAACTGAAGCAAAATGGGATTCGCTCTTTACTCTGGAAACGAATCCCGGTTAAATCATTAAATTCGGTGGTTTTTTACCGCTAAATATACTTCATCCATACCCATCATTCCTTGATATGAAATCCAGTCGAACACGCTTGGCGCTCCTGGCGCTGCTATGCGGCACCTCCTTAGTCAAAGCCGACATCTTGATGCTTAATAATGGCACAAAGGTAGAGGGAAATATTCTTGATCAAAATGAACAGGGTGTGCGCATGAAATACCGCCTCACTCCCAAAATCATGGATGAGAAGACCTTTCCGATGTCTGAGATCGCCAAGATCATCAAACAGCGTCCCGAAGAAGTAGAGGTCATCGAACTCCGTAAAGTGATGCCAACGGCAGATCTGATGAAGGCCGATGAATACGAACAGATCATTCAGGATCGCCTTCGTCCCTTCGTGAACAAATACGCAGGCACGCCAGAAGCCACCGAAGTCGAAGGTATCATCGCGAAGTTCCAGGAAGAAAAGACGATGGTGACAAATGGGCAGATGAAGCTCCAGGGAAAATGGCTGAGCGTCAAAGAATCTAAGGCTGAAAGCTTTAATATTGAAGCTTTCCGCATCGTCAGTGACATGCGTACAAAGGCTGCCAAACAGGACTACACAGGTGCTCTTCGCGATTTTGATCGGCTCATGTTTCCTCGCCCTGCTTATCTAGGCTCAAGCTATTATGTGGAGGCGATTCCTGAGGCTATCGATATCTTAAATCGCTGGATTGCCGTGCTGGACAAAATGTCTTCCGAGCAGCCTCAACTCGCACAAGCTCGTAAAGATGGACTCACGAAGCTACAAGAACCAGATCTCTCGAAAACCAAAAATGCCATTAATGATGAATACTCCAAATGGCGAGCAATGGCAGATGCTGAGCGTCGCCAGAAAATCCGCTGGACCGCTCCCTACAAGTATGAACTGAGCACCATTCAAGCGGCTCAAAAAGACGCTGTTGCCGAGCAAACACGTCTCCAAAACACCGATCTTTCTGCACTCCGCGCTCAGAACGATACTTTCATGGCTTGCTACCGCAAGATTGGGGAGGGCGATTACACCGGCGGGACCGCTGCTTATGAGCGTGTGACAGCCCTGAATATCCCTCTCGAATATCGTGATGTGTCGATAGATTTGCGCCAACGCCTCATGAAGTTGTACACACAACTCGTGCGCGCCAATGCTTCTGGTGCAGCAGCCACCAGCGGTTCCAGTGCTATCGGTGGAACGGCGACAACCGGCGTGGACAGCCGCGTGGCTCAAATCCTTGCAGAAGCAGGTGCAACTCAGCCTGTGGCAGCCAGCAGTGGCCAGCCTGCGGCTGCAATGGCCACACAACCTGCCACTGCGCCAGCTCCCGCTGCTCAAGCACCCGCAGCAGCACCCGCAGCAGCACCCGCAGCAGCACCCGCAGCAGCTCAAGCTCAGCAACAACAGGCAATGGCCGCACAGCAACAAGCCCTTCTGGCTCAACAGCAAGCCTTGCGCGCAGCACAAGCCCAGCAGGCAGCCATGATGCCTCCACCAGCCCCTGTTGAGGAAGAATCCAACCTTCAGCTCTACATCATCATTCTCCTTGGATTGCTCGTTGTTGGCATGGGCGTGATGTTTATGAAGCAGCAGAAGAAGTCCAAAGAAGACTAATCCCTGCCTTCCATGATCTAGGCCGTGAGAATCCTTCGGGGCTCACGGCCTTTTTATGGATCTATGTCAGAGTTAGCTTTTGACCGCCGTAATTTTCAGCCTCCATGCATTCACCCGCCAGCACCACACGTCGCCGTTTTCTGCAAACCGCAAGCGCCAGCTTTTTTGCGGCGCCTTACATCACCAGCGGACTCCGCGCCGCCTCGCCGAATGGCAAGCTTCGCCATGCTGCCTTCGGAGCCGCAGGCATGTCCTGGAGTGACATCACCTCCATGGCGAATCACGACATGTGGGAACTGACCGCTGTTTGCGATGTCGATACCCGAAACTTCGCTCGCGTGAAGGAAAAATGGCCGAACGTAAAGTGCTACCAGGACTGGCGTGAGCTTCTCGAAAAAGAAGCTGGTAACATCGACAGCGTGAACGTCTCCACGCCCGACCACATGCACGGCCCTATCGGTATGAAAGCCCTGGAGCTCGGCAAGCATGTCTATGGTCAAAAACCGCTTGCCCAAAATCTTTACGAATGCCGACAGCTCATGCTCAAAGCTCGTGAGAAAGGTGTGATGACCCAGATGGGCATCCAGATTTCCTCCGACTTCACCGAGCGCTTTGCCGTCGAGCTCATCCACATGGGAGCCATCGGCAAAATCAAAGAGGTCCACACCTTTTCCAACAAGAAATGGGGCGACATGGAGCCCGTGCCACAAGCAAGTGATTCCATCCCAGAAGGTCTCGACTGGCAAAAATGGCTCGGCACCGCCAGTGATCGCCCTTTCATCAAAGGCTACTACCATCCCGGCAACTGGCGCAAACGCCGTGACTTCGGTACAGGTACGCTCGGTGACATGGGCTGCCATATGTTTAGCGGCTGGTTCCGCAGCCTCGACCTCGCTGCCCCCATCGCCGTAAAATCCAGCGGACCGCCACCGCCGAACGCCACGAATTGGGCCATCAATGCCATCGTTGAATACACCTTCAAAGGCACGCAATACACCGTCGGTGACAACGTGAAAGTCACCTGGTATGACGGCGATGCCCGCCCGCCAGCTGCGGTCATGGCCTTAGCTGATCCTGCCAAGTTCCCCGGTCAGGGCAGTCTCTACATTGGCACTGATGGCGTGCTTCTCCATCCTCATGGCAGCACACCGCAGCTCTTCCCAAGGGAGAAGTTCAAAGGATTCAAGTATCCCAAGCTGGAGCCACGCAATCATTGGTTCGACTTCATCGACTGCTGCCTCAAGGGCGGTTCCACGAAGCCCACCGCCAACTTCGATTATGCCGGCCCTCTGACCGAAGCCGTCCTGCTCGGCTGCCTCGCCAGTCCTTTCCCCGGTGAAAACCTCATTTGGGATGCCCCCGGCCTCAAAATCACCAATAACGAAGCCGCCAACGCCCTTGTGAAGCGCCAGTATCGCGCAGGCTGGGAGATGTAAAATATGCCTCGCTCCCTCCTCAAAGACGCCCTGCACGGCTCTATCGGTTTTGCTTTTGTTAGCATCGCCGCCTTTTCCGTCTGGGCCTTTGGGGCGGGGTGGTTCCGAAACTTTGGTGGTGAACTTGGCCTTTACACCGCCATCGCCGCTGTGTTTCTTGGCTTGTCGGGACTCGTGCTCGGACCTTTGGCGGGTGGTGTTGGACGGTTTTATAAAGCCTTTCTACCCGCTTTCTCCGTCTATTCTGTCGTGTGGACGGCAGCCTGGTTTGCACTGTCAGACAAGCGTGGCGAGTGGATCGGTGCTGCAGCGGGCTGTCTCGTTTTTGCTTGGATCGCCATGAAGATGTTGGGCAGTACACTCGGATGGTTCATCGCCGCTGTGGCCCTCTTTGTCATGCACACGGCGGGCTACTTTGCGGGTGATTGGTCCATGTATGATGTCTTTGTGCCCAA
>CANHTV010000208.1 GCA_947463285.1 Verrucomicrobiaceae bacterium
CAGGGGAACTCCATCACGGGAGGCCTCGTCTATCATGGCAGCCGATTCCCTGAACTGGCAGGGAAATACCTCTTCGCTGACTACACGTCGGGCAATCTGTGGAGCCTCCTGCGCCGCGAGGGCAAGCCGCCCGTGGTCACACGCCTCACCGGAAAGAGCGCCATCACCGCCTTTCATGCCGATCCCACCAATGGCGACGTGCTGGCCACGGATTACAGCGGCGGCAAGATTCTCCGCCTCGTCGCAGGCAAGCCGGGTGCCGGATTCCCGCAAAAGCTTAGTGACACGCGCCTCTTTACACGCCCAAACGAACTGTCTCCCGCCTCGTCGGTGTTGCCCTACGCGGTGAATCATCCCGCCTGGAACGACCACGCCTTCTCACGCCATTGGTTCGTCATGCCGGACCTCACCAGCCGCATCGAAGGCACACGGGATGGCAACTGGAGCTTCCCCGCAGGCATGATCTGGGTGCAGCATCTGGATTTGGAAACCGAACGCGGAAACCCCAAAACCGCCCGCCCCATCGAGACGCGCCTGCTCGTGAAAAATGAAGCCGGTGCCTATGGTGTCAGCTATCGCTGGAACGACTCGGGAACAGAAGCCACCCTCGTCCCCGAGTCGGGTGCCGAAGCGCAGATCACCGTCAGCGAACAAGGCGTGTCACGCAGCCAAACCTGGCGATTTCCCGGTCAAGCGGAGTGTGTGATGTGCCACAACCCCAATGCTGGTTTTGCCCTGTCCTTCAACACGCGGCAACTCAATCGCGAATCCATCCTCAAAGGATTCCCCGGCAATCAACTCGACCTCTTCACTCAGCACGGACTGCTCGCAGGCTTGTCACAACCTGCCAGCTCCGAACCCAAGCACAGCGCCTCCAGCGACTCATCAGCCGCCATCGCGGAGCGATCCCGCAGCTACCTCGCCGTGAACTGCGCCAATTGTCATCAACCTGGCGGCCTTTCCCCCACGCCCTGGAATCTCCGCCCCGAAATCGCACTGGAGCAAACCGGCCTCATCAACGGCCTCGTCATCAATCATGGCGGGAACACCGCCCGTCGCATCATCGCCCCTGGAGACACCGCTCACAGTCAGATCCTCACCCGCATGACCGCCAGCGAAGGCTTCCTCCGCATGCCCCTCGTAGGCACCCGCGCAACCGACACCCGCGCCGTGGACCTGCTCAAGCAGTGGATCATGTCTCTGCCCAAATAAAGTGGCTTCAGCTTCAGCCGAATCATTGACCAACAAATGCAGCTACAGCAGCATCCATATGATGAAACATCTCGCACTCCTCCTCGCCTTGCCTGTCCTCGCTGCCGAACCCGTCGCCACGGTTACTGACATGCCCGCCCTCGTGGCGTTTTGGGATTTCTCAAAACGTGAAACCGATGGTGCCAAACGTTTCACGGCGCATGTGCCTGCGGGTGCCACGACGGACTACCCGCTCGATGCCGCGAACTACATCAAGGATTACTGGGGCGCGGGGCGTGAGGCGACGTATGCGGATTTTCCTCTGCTGGGTCGTGGTCCGTTCGGGAATGCCATCCGCATTGTCAAAGAAACCGATGCGGACTTCCGCCCCTTCCTCTTCGTGCCTCGCTCGCGGCTGCACGACACGCCGCTTGACATCAAAGGCGCGGGCAAGTCCGTCACGGTGGTCGTGTGGGCGATCCGCGAGAGCGGAAACCACGCGCTGGCAGGCATCTGGCATGAAGGCACCGACTTGAAGGAGAAGACCACGACCACCATCGCGAAGGTGGAGCGCGGGCAGCGTCAATACGCGCTCTTTGCCGGTCTGAACAAGCAGGGCAGCGCCTGCGGCCATGTGTCGGAGAACGGCGCGAGCTCGTTTCTGAACAAATACGCCCTCCACAAGTGCAACTCCGTCGAGCAATCGCCCGAAGTGCCTGCCGATTCACCGACCGAGGTGCTCGACAAATCCTGGCAGTGCTTCGCGATGACCTTCAATCACCAAACCGACGAACTCACCGGCTGGCTCAACGGCGTCTCTGGCGATCGCTGGCTCGACAACCCAAAGAAGGACAAACTCATCTCCTACGCCTACAACGCCTACATGCAGGGCCACTTCGCGAAGCTGCCGGGCAAGCAGGACGGCGAGGACGAGACCTTCCCCAAAGATCAATACTACAACCCACCCGAAGCCGAGCCGCTGAGCGTCAAAGTGCTGCGCGAGTCCGCCGATGAACGCGTCGAACTGCGCGAGCATCGCTTCACGAAGATCGAAGTGACCCTGCGCGGCGGAAAAGAAGTCGCTCGTGATCTTGTGGCCCTACGCCTGAATCCCTGGTGGTATCCGCACGACCTCTACACGCCCAAGGACGCCCAAAGCGGCGGCCCCTTCACCATTGGCCGCGTCATCCACAGCAGTCGCGGCGTCGGCTTCACCGGCTGGATCGGCGGCGTGGCGGTTTTCAATCGGGCGCTGAGTGTTGAGGAGATCAAGAAACTCGCGGTTTTGGCAGAGCAAAAGTCCAACAAAGCGAATCCCTAGCTGCCTTGCAGCAATCGTCCGTTATGATCATCCTCCGCATCATCGACGCCTTCACCAACAAACCATTCGGGGATAATCCAGATGCAGTTAACTTCTTGATCATCCTGCCGATGAGACGCGGATGAAACTCCTCGCCGAGAAATGAACCTTTCGGAAACGGCCTTTCTGTAACCATGAACTGGAAACTTCGACTCGCGACACTCGATGACGTTCCTGCGCTGGAGGAACTCATCCCGCTTTCCGTGCGGGTGCTGCAAGCGCCCTATTATTCGGCGGCGCAAATGGAGGCCGCAGGCGGTGCGGTGTTCGGCGTGGATCGTCAGCTCATCGCGGATGGCACTTACTTTGTGGCCGAGGCGGACGGGCGCATCGTCGGCTGTGGCGGCTGGAGCAAACGTAAATCACTATTTGGAAGTGACACCGCGCGTGCCGCTGAGGACAACTTGCTTGATCCCGCCACTGATCCGGCACGCGTTCGCGCCTTCTTCATCCATCCTGACTGGGCACGGCGCGGCATTGGCCGGGCGATTCTTGTCGCCAGTGAATCAGCCATTGTTGCCGCCGGTTACTCAAGGATCGAACTCGTCGCCACACTCGCAGGCGAGCTGCTTTACCGCGTCTGTGGCTACAGCGAGGTCGAGCGCTACGAGGTTCCGATGAGCGGTGGTTTGAAATTGCCGGTGGTGCGCATGACCAAACTCCCCACCGCATGAACGCCACCATCCGCCAGGCCACTACCGCCGATGCAGCCACGCTGCTGCGTCTCCTCCGTGATTGCATCGCTGCCATGAGGGCCGCTGAGATCGAGCAATGGGACGAAGTGTATCCCGATGCCGAAACCATCGCCCGCGACACGGAAGCCGGTGCGCTGCATGTGCTCTACGAGGGCGAAACGATCATCGCCAGCATCACCATCGATTCCAACATGGACCCGCTGTGGCAGGGCATGGATTGGAGCACCGATAGCGAACCTGCCGCTGCCGTGCATCGCCTTATGGTGCATCCAACGCAGCAAGGACGCGGACATGCGAAGCATCTCATGCAGCACGCCGAAACCGTGGCCCGTGAGCAAGGCTGCCGCAGCATTCGTCTCGACACCTTTGTGCAAAACCCTGCCGCCATGGTCTTGTATCCACGCCTTGGCTACCAACCCACCGGCACGGCGATGATGCGCAAAGGTGAGTTTGCCGGGTTTGAAAAGCTTCTATGACTCCCATCGACCTCAGCCACACCATCGAGCACGGCATGATCACCTATCGGGGTCTGCCTGCGCCGTTGATCTGTGATTATCTCAGTCGCGAAGCCTCGCGTGGGCTTTATGCGGAAGGAACGGAGTTTCACATCGGCCGCATCGACATGGTGGCGAACACGGGCACCTATCTGGACTCGCCGTTTCATCGCTATGCCGATGGGAAGGACTTGTCCGAGCTGCCGCTGACCTCGCTTGCGGGATTGGAGGGTGTGGTGGTGCGCTGTGATACCATGGCGATCACTCGGGAGGCGTTTGAGGGACTCGATTTGCAAAACAAGGCCGTGCTCGTGAAAACCGGTTGGGACCGGCACTGGCGCACGGATGCCTATTTCGAGGGAAACCCGTTCCTCACCGAGGAGGCGGCGCTTTTCCTCAAGCAAAGCGGCGTGAAGCTCGTCGGCATCGACTCCTACAACATCGACGACACGCGCGGTAAAACGCGTCCGGTGCATAGCACGCTACTGGGGGCAGAGATACCCATCGTGGAGCACATGACAGGTCTGGATCAGCTTCCAGAGTCGGGTTTTCGCTTCTTCGCTGTGCCGCCCAAGGTCAAAGCCTTCGGCACCTTTCCGGTGCGGGCTTTTGCGATGGCGTAAGGAACGAAACCACAGGTGATTCACATGCCACCCTCCTTCCTCGAACAACTCCTCGCTCTCGTCGAAGAGGACGGGCCGTGGCGCATTAGCTTTTCGGATTTGGCAGGGTTGGCGCGGCGAGTGCCGGACTTGGCTTTGCCGGAGGAGTGGAAGATTCATCGCTGTGAGTTTTGCGTATTGGCGAAGAGTGGAGCGAAGCTACGCGGATGTCTGAACAACAAACATGCGGTCAATCGGGTGCTGATCCGGCGTGGCATGGGTTTTGTCGGTCAGTGCCATCTTGGGCTCACGGACATGGTGGAGCCGCTGATGGTGAAGGGGCGTGTGTTGGGGGCTTTCTATTATGGCTCGGTAATCGTTCGCGGGACCGAGGCGGAGGCGGAGCGGCGCATCCGGCTGTATGCGCAGCGTCGCGGCGTGCCTGCGGAGCCGTTGTTGGAGCAGATGATGAAGACGGCGCACGTTGAGGCGGCGGAGATCGAGCCGCGTCGTGCGAGGTTGCGCCTGGTGGCGCAGATGGCCGCGCGATTGGCGGAGGCCTGGGGTGTGCCTCTGGAGAATGACCTTCCTCGTCGCGGTGGGTTGCCGTGGATTTCCGCGATGGAGTTTCCTGTGATGCTGCGGCGTGCGATGGAGCTTGTTCACCATCATTATGCGGAGCCGATGACGCTGGCTGGCGTGGCTGATGTGCTGAAGGTGAATGCGGATCATCTGGGCCGACTTTTCCGCCAACACACGAAGGGCACGTTGGCGGATTTTCTCGGTCGTGTGCGGGTGAATCATGCCTGCCGCATGCTGGAGAGCGGTCGCTACTCGGTGGGCGAGATCGCGCTGCGCGTGGGTTTTGCGGACGCAGCTCATTTTGGCAAAGTCTTCAAGCGTCTCATGCAATGCACGCCGGGCGAGTATGCGGCGCGTGCCACCGCCTGACAGCGGGTCGGATCCAGACCAAAGATCGGTCGTCTGGAGACATGGAAAAAAGCCGGTCACTCGACAAGATCGTGGTCCGATGAAAACCACGTTGGCCGCCTCTCTTCTGCTCGCTGTCTGCTCGCACGCCGCTGATTCGCTCAGCGTCTCCGGCATCTATCCGCATCTCACGGTCTTCAATTCCGACCCGAAACGCGAGAGATCGGCCATGGAATGCGGACTCGGCGCGGCGGTGCCGTGGGCGGGGAAGCTGTGGAGCACGACTTACACGTCTCACGACCTCGGGCGCGGCAATGACAAGCTCTTCGCCATCCTGCCTGACATGTCGCTGGAGATCCGGCCGGAGAGCGTAGGCGGCACGAGTGCCTGCCGGATGATTCATCGCGAGTCGCGGCAGTTGTTCATCGCTTCGTATGCCATTGATGAAGCGGGCAAAGTGCGCGTCATCCCACGTGATAAGCTGCCCGGACGGCTCACCGCATTGGCACGGCATCTCACCGACCCGGAGCACAAGGTGCTCTACCTCACGCAGGAAGGCGCGGTGTATGAAGTGGACGTGCATTCGCTGGCGGTGACGGAGCTTTTCAAGAAACCGCTGCCCGGCTGGCACTACAAAGGCGCGTGGACAGCGCACGGTCGCTTCTTCATCGCGGCGAATGGTGAAGACCCAGCCCCATCGCCCTTCTGGAAAGTGGACTACACCAGCTCGGCGACGAAGTTCGAGACGGAGAAGCTGACGTGGCCGTATCTGCAAACGCCGTATCAACCGCTCGCCACGCCGCGCCAGACGGGGCAGACGATGTGGCGCGGCCTCAGCGAGGACATCGGGAATCTCGGCGAGTGGGATGGCCAAACGTGGCGCATCCTCTCGCGTCGGCAGCACCTCGACATCACCGGCCCCGGCGGACTCACGGGCGCGACGAGCGATGATGAACCCGTGTGGGCACTCGGCTGGGACATGCGCTCGGCTTTCATCAAGGTGCGGGAGAAGTCCGGCACGTGGACGAATTATCGCCTGCCCAAATCAAGCTACACCGCCGATGGCGTGCACGGCTCGAATACCGAGTGGCCGCGCATCTGCGACGTGGGCGATGGCCCGCGCTTGATGTTCCTGCACAACGGCCTTTACGAGCTGCCCACCGGCTTCCGCGACGGCCACAGCGCCGGTTTGCGGCACATCGCGTCCACCCTCGTCACCGTCACCGACATGACGAAATGGAACAACCAGCTCGTCTTCAGTCAGCAGGCGACCTCGGTGCACGGCATTCCTTTCACAGTGCCCGGCCAGCCGCACTCGAACATGCAGTTCCTCCAGCGCGATGAACTGCCATCATGGGGACCCGCCGAGGCACGAGGCGGCGTGTGGGTGGAAGATGCGGTGAAAGCGAACACGCCGAGCGATGCC
>CANHTV010000209.1 GCA_947463285.1 Verrucomicrobiaceae bacterium
AGCTGCTGACTATCCTCCGTGTGGATCTGGAGCGTTGGTCCTTCTGGACCTTCGACCTGGTCGATCTTCACCGTAAAACCAAGGTAGCCAAGCATGGTATCGAGGATCTGGCTGGCGTGGGCGAGAGGAGTCATGGCAATCAATAACAAAAAAGGTTCAGCCGCCTGCTTCAGAGGCAGGCGGCATGATTAGTACACCAGACGCAGTGCATTTCCATCTCAAGCTATTTTTGCTGCTAAAGCCAGCAGGGCGGCGGCCTGTCCGGTGGCCATGCAGGTGCCCATGACGCGCAAGGAGGCCAGCGCCTCGTGATCTGCCGAAAGACAGCGACCCGCGAAATAAAGCCCCGGCAGCCGCTGGTTCATCAAGCAGCCGGGTGGAATGCCAGCAGGCTCGGGGCGATCAAAAAAGCGGAACTTTGGCCCCTTCGCCGTCTCGCGCTTTTCCATCGGCCAGCCAGCGAGAGCGACCTCGTTTTCAAAACGCTGGCAGGAGGCGAGTTCATCACTCGTCAGGATGTGATCGCCGATGTAGCAAGCCGTCTCGCGGATGCCCGCCTGGGCAGGCCAGGACGGTGGCGGGCAGTGTTTAAAATCCTCATGCTGCACCCGCAGGTAGGTCCATAAACTGAGCGCAGTGTGACGTCCAGCTGACTCCATCTCGGCGCGTTTATGTGCATCAAAGGGGTCCCACAGGGCCTGACCTGCTTCGAGATCAATCGTCATGAACATTTCCCCCGAAAAGGGCGAATCCCGAAAAGCCGCACCGATGGCGGTTTCAGGCAAAGCTCCCGAACGAATACCACATACGATCATGGCCCCGAGAGACAAACGCCAGCCCTCATCATGTGTGCCAGCCACCTGCGGCAGTCCGCAAACATAAGCTGGGCGATACAAGCGCTCAGCGGGTGCCTGTTGCCAGTATTCAGTGCCCAAAAATCGCGCTCCGGTGGCATCTCCGGTGGTGTCGATCACCGCACGCGCCTGATGTTGCTCACTGTTGCCGCGCGAGCATACCGTCGCCACCCAGCCGGAGTTTTCAGCCTGCAAATGCGTCCACTCTGCGCCACTCAGACGCGTCAGCAGAGGTTGCGCTGCGCACAGTTCATCCGCGATGCTGGCGAAGAGGCTCGGGTGCTGACGCAGGACATAAACCCGGCCCATCAGATCAGGGGAGGACTGGCCGGTGCGCTCCATCATCAGCTCACCGACCTCCTGGGCCACCCCTGTATTCAGCCAGCGCCAGGGCTGCGAGGTATCAGGGTGAAACAGCCCGCAAAAAGTGTGCACCAGGGCATTCACCCCCATGCCACCGAGTTTCGTCTGCCGCTCGATCAATAACGTGCGAGCTCCCGCACGGGCCGAGGTGAGAGCCGCGGCCAATCCCGCGCTGCCGCCTCCGGCGATGATGACGTCCCAGTGTTGCATATGGCACCCTGCCTTATGCGGCGATGGCGGAACTGCAAGCTACATGATGTTTGTGCTTTTATCCAAGCTCAGGCCCCGTCATGATCTCGCCCCCATGCCTGCGTCGTTTCACGCCTTTAGCACCAGTCACCAGATCGTCCTCATGCTCACTGTGTTGGCGATCATTGGACTGGCCATCAGCCGTTGGAAAAATCTGCCCATCGCCCCTGTGCTGGAGCGCCTGCTGGGCACGACCCTGCTTTTGACCTGGCCTCTGGCCGTATGGGTTTACTGGAGCCACGGCACGCTGGAGGCCAATAACGCCCTGCCCTGCCACTTCTGTGATATCGCGGCCATCTCTGGCGGCATCGCCCTGTGGACACGGAATCGTCTGGCCTGTGAGATCGTGTATTTTTTCGGCCTCGCCGGCACCTTGCAGGGACTGCTGACACCGAACCTTGAGGTGGACTTCCCTCACCCGCGTTTCCTTGTTTTCTTTCTGCTCCATGCCGGAGTCGTCGTCACCGCCCTGCATGTGATGATGGCGCTCAAATGCCCGCCTCGTCCTGGAGCGCTGAGGCGGATGTTTGGCGTCACGATGCTCTACACCGTAACCATCGCAGCCATCAATGCCGCGCTTGGCACAAATTACGGCTTCCTTTGTCATAAACCAGCCCAAGCCAGTCTCATGGACCAGCTCGGCCCCTGGCCCTGGTATGTCGGCAGCCTGATCCTTCTTTGCGTGCTGTTTTACAGCCTGCTGTATCTGCCGTTTTTCATCGCCCACCGGCGACAAACCAAAAGGTAAGAATAAAAAAGGGCACACAGATGCATATGTATGACTGCAAACTGCACCACGAGGCGAACCAGCCCTGGCTACAGAAGAAGCTGCGCACGAAGAGCCGCGAGGAGCTCTCCGGACTCATCAGCGGCAAAAACGACGCCTTCCGCATGGCCGCCATCGGAGCCGCCGGCCAGAGCCCCTGGAGCGATGAAACCGTGTGCATGGCACCGTAGGGAGGAGCCGTTGACGGTGGTTTTGGGGAAACAACAGTAAACCATTGTCAACGTCCCGCGAAGCGGGCCTCAACAACTGTCAACGGCTTGGTCGATGATCTGAGCGTAGGATTGGCAAATCGCGGACGTTTGTTTGAGCCACTTTGCTTCTCATGCGCCCCATCTTTTCCGCCCTATTTCTGCTTTCTCTCCTGCCTGCTCAGGCTCAGCTCAGTCCCAATGGAGCGACGGCTTCGTTTAAAGGTAGTCTGCCGCCAAAGCCAGTCGCGCCGCTGACGGCGGAGCAGGAGGCAGCGACGGAGAAGACGCTGGCAGAGGTAGAGGCGGCTTTTGAGGCGGTGAAGAAGCATCCGCGCTCAGCGGACGCGGCGATCTTTCTGAAGGCGGTGCGGTATGCGCTCGATTTCGATGAGTGGTATGACAAGAAACCCGAGGACAATCTGAAGAAGGTGAATGCGCTGCTCGATGAAGCGAAGAAGCGCATCGCCTCCCTCAAAGATGGCAAAACACCATGGATGGATGGCGCGGGGCAGAAGGTGATCGGTTTTTATTCGAAGCTGGATGGCTCGGCGCAGCCTTATGGGGTGGAGATCCCGGAAGGTCTGGAGATCGGCAAGCAGGCGGTGCCGATGTGGATCTGGCTGCATGGTCGTGGCGATACCGCGACCGATCTGCACTTTGTCTATAGCCGCATCATGGCGAAGAAGCCGGGGCAGTTTCAGCCAGCGGGCAGCATCGTGATCCATCCCTTTGGCCGCTACTGCAATGGCTGGAAGTCGGCGGGTGAGGTGGATGTTTTTGAGTCGCGCGATGACGCCATCTCCCGCTTCAAAGTGGATACGAATCGCGTGGTGATCGCCGGTTTCAGCATGGGTGGCGCAGGAGCTTGGCATCTCGGCGCGCATTATCCTGACCAGTGGGCCTGCGTGCATACCGGAGCCGGTTTTGCCGATGTTAAGCGTTACCAAAAGCTGACGCCGGACCAATATCCCGTGGCTTATGAGCAGAAGATGTGGGGCTTTTACGATGTGCCGGACTATGCGCGGAACTTTCTGAACGTGCCGCTCATCAGCTACAGCGGCGAGCTGGATGCGCAGCGCGACAGCGCCGAATACATGATGGAAGTGCTGGGCAAGGAAGGCCTGAAGGTGCCGCATCTCATCGGCCCTGGCATGGGGCATAAGTATCATCCCGAGACGATCAAAGAGGTGCAGGCTCTGATCGAGAAGGAGGTGGCCAAAGGCCGGAACAACTTCCCGGATGAAGTCCACATTCAGACGAAGACCGCACTGTATGGTCGCGTGAAATGGATGAACCTCCATGGCCTGGAGCAGAGCTGGAAGGATGCCCGCCTCGACGCCAAAGTGGCCGATGCCAAGACGCTGGAGATCAAGACCAGCAACGTCTCCCGCATTGTCCTTTACCCGCCGCCGCAGGTGCGCAAAGGCAGCGATAAACTGACGCTGAAGATCGACGGGCAGACACTGACGATGCAGATCGGCCCCGAGCTGCCGAAGTTCGAGAACTTTCTCAGCCCCGGCCCGCGCGTGCCGAATTCCCTATGCCGTCTGGTTAAAGAAAACGGTCAGTGGCGCGACTTTGGCAATGCCACGCCCTTCCAACATGAAGGTCCCGAAGGTGGCAAAGGCGGCGCGCATCCCGGTCCGATGGACACGAGCTTCATGAAGCCCTTCCTCGTCGTGCTTCCCGATGGCAAATCATCTTCTGCCGCCGTCGATGCCTGGGTGCATGCGGAGTCGGCTCACTTCATCACTCGCTGGCGTGGTTTGATGCGAGGTGATGCCCGTGTCGCCAAAGCTTCCGAGATCAAGGATGTCTATGAAGCTGGCAAAACGCAAAGTCTCATCCTCTGGGGCACACCGGAGTCAAACTCCTGCATCAAAACTCTTCTCAGCAGCCTGCCTGTGAAGTGGGATGCTGAGAAGGTCGGCATCGGAGGCAAAGCAGGATTTGATGCAGCTACCCATGTTCCCGCATTGACCTATCCCGCTCTCAAATCCGCCGGTTTCGAAGTCGTGATCAATTCCGGCCTGACCTTCCGCGAGTCACATGACAAGACGAACTCCCTGCAAAACCCAAAGCTGCCGGATTGGGCCATCCTCGACATCACCCAACCACCGAGCGCCGAGAGCGCTGGCAAGGTCGTGGCAGCAGACTTCTTCGATGATCGCTGGCAGGTGAAGTAGAGCTTCCTCAGCAAGCCTTTTGCGGCTGCTCAAGAAAGCCTGTTATAAGTAATACTTCTCCTGTCGTATTAAGTACTATCATGTCCCTGCTCGATCCCACCGCACACGCTCTCAGCATCAATCGCCGCGCCTTTCTTTCTCAGTCGGCCTATGGACTGGGCGGCATGGCGATGGCCTCCCTCATGCAGGAGGCTCAGGCTGGCGTCGCCGGGGCGATGCTGAAGCCACACACACCAATCAAAGCCAAGCGCGTCATCTTTCTCTGCATGGCGGGTGGTCCATCGCATCTGGAGATCTTCGATTGGAAGCCGAAGCTGAAAGAACTGGATGGCAAACCCTTCCCGGAATCCTTCACCAAAGGCCAGCAACTCGCTCAGCTACAAGGAGCGGAACTGAAAGCACGCGGTGCCTTTTGTGAGTTCAAGAAATGGGGCAAAAGCGGCCAGGAAATCTCCGAGCTCTTCCCACATCTCGGCAGCGTGGCGGACGATCTGTGCATCATCCGCTCCATGAAGACGGAGCAGATCAATCATGACACGGCGCACGCCTTCATGAACACCGGCAGCATCATCAAAGGCCGCCCGAGCATGGGCTCCTGGCTGCTTTATGGTCTCGGCTGCGAGACGAGCGACCTGCCGGGTTTCGTCGTGCTCACCTCTGCGGGTAAAACCGGTCAGCAGCCGGTGTCTGCACGGCAGTGGTCGGCGGGCGTTCTGCCCAGCAAGTATCAGGGCATCCAGTTTCAGGCCAAGGGGCAGCCCGTGCACTATCTCGGCAGTCCCGAGGGCGTCTGCCAGAGCATGCAGAGGCAGGTCGTCGATGAGGTGAAGCGTCTCAACGGTTTGTTGGCGGAAGAGAAGCTCGACCCCGAAATCCAGACGCGCATCGCTCAATACGAGATGGCTTTCAAGATGCAGTCCAGCGTGCCTGATCTCATCGACATGAAGAGCGAGCCGCAGCACATCCTCGACATGTATGGGGTAAAGCAACCGGGCGATGGCAGCTTTGCCTCCAACTGTCTGCTGGCCCGTCGCATGGCTGAGCGTGGCACGCGCATGATCCAGCTTTATCACCGCGCCTGGGATCACCACGGTGGCATTGTCGATGGCATGAAATCAGCCGCCGCCGATGTCGATCAGGCCACCGCTGCTCTCATTCGCGATCTCAAGCAGCGCGGTATGTTGGAGGACACGCTCATCCTCTGGGGCGGCGAATTTGGTCGCACGCCGATGGGTCAGGGCACCGGTCGCGATCATCACATCCTCGCCTTCAATGTCTTCATGGCTGGTGGTGGGGTAAAGCCCGGCATCACTTATGGCGCGACCGATGAGCTCGGTTATCGCTCGGAGGAAAATGTGGTCCACGTCCACGATCTTCATGCCACCATGCTGCACCTCCTCGGCATCGACCACAAACGCCTCACGGTAAAGTTCCAGGGCCTCGATGTACGACTCACCGGCGTGGCTGGAAATCTGGTGAAGAAGGTCTTGGCCTGAGTCCTGGTAACAGGGCCATTCCTGGCCCTTGTGGCTTTTGAAGCGGAGCGGAATGCGCCGGAATGGAGCCTGAAATCACAAAAAAGCCCGCCATTGCTGGCGGGCTTCGTGGGAATTGAATAGAAGATGAGTTAGGCCTTCGGCGTGTTTGGACCGCTCTCAGGCAGTTTTGGCTCGGCAACGTATTCTTTTGGAATGTCACCTTTGAGGGCTTTCAGGAAGGTCACGATGCTAGCCACTTCTTCATTAGAGAGGGACTTGGCGAGCTGATATTCAGCCATCATCTTGACCATCTCTTCGAGGGTTTTGACGGAGCCGTCATGCAGGTAAGGGGCGGTTTCCGTCACATTACGAAGACTTGGCACCTTGAAGTAATGTTTGTCGCTTTCCTGCTTGGTAGCTTCGAAACGGCCGAGATCTTTGAGTTCAGGCCAGGCTTTGATCAGACCGAGCTTTTGATACATCGCACCACCAACGGCTGGCCCGTTGTGGCAGGTCACGCAGCCAGCTTTGGCATAGGTTTCATAGCCTTTCTGCTCTTCAGCGGTGAGGGC
>CANHTV010000210.1 GCA_947463285.1 Verrucomicrobiaceae bacterium
GCCGGACGCGAAGGCGAACACGTGACCTCCCGCAAGATCCGCGACCGCCTGGACCGCGAGCAGAAGATGAACGTGACGATCAGCGTCAAGGACACCGACACCGCTGGTATCTTTGATGTCAGCGCCCGTGGTGCCATGCAGATCGCCGTGCTCGTCGAGCAAATGCGCCGAGAAGGCTTCGAAGTGCTGGTTTCCCGTCCGATGGTCATTACCAAGAAGGTCAACGACGTCACCTGTGAACCTTTCGAGACTCTCTACCTCGATGTGCCGGATGACTACCTCGGCCCGGTCATGAAAACCATCTCCGAGCGCAAAGGCCGCATCGAAGATATGAGCGCCCACAACGGTCGCACCACAGTGCAGGCCTACATCCCGACTCGTGGTCTCATCGGCTTCGAGTTCGAGCTTATGAACCTCACGAGCGGTCACGGCATTCACAGCCATCTTTTCCGCGAATACGCCCCGCACGCAGGTCACATGCAGACCCGCAGCACTGGCACACTCGTCAGCACCGAAGGTGGTGAAGCCACCTCCTACGCGCTGGATACCATCCAGGTCCGTGGCAAGCTCTTTGTCACCGCAGGCGATCAGGTGTATGACGGCATGATCATCGGTGAAAACCCACGAACAGATGACCTCCCAGTCAATCCAACGCGTGCAAAGCAGCTCACCAACTTCCGTGCCGCCGGTGGTGACAAAGGCATCCAGCTCACACCTCCAGTGAAGTTCAGCCTTGAGCGCGCCATCGAGTACATCGCCCCTGATGAACTCGTGGAATGCACCCCGAAGAACCTCCGCCTCCGCAAGCGCACACTCGACTCTGCCCAGCGTCAGCGTGAGCGTAAGAAGATGGAAGCCGAAATCGAAGCTGCTTAATTCGGCCTACACGCCAGCTTGTCGTATCGACTCAGAAAAACCCTCTCGTGCTGCGAGAGGGTTTTTTATTGTCTCCACGGCCAATCAATGCGCCGAATGCCAGCGGTAATGCCCCGTGAGCGGAAATTCAAAGAGCCGATCCTCATATTGAGGCCCTCGTCCGATGTTATGGACAATCCAAGGTCGTCCACTGCCATCTGGCGATGGGACAACAAGTGCAATGTGCGGCAACTTCCCGGCCACCGTGCAAGTGATCAGATCACCCGGGAGATAGTCGGCGGGATTTTCAGTGACTGGCAATGACGCCTTCTGTCTCTTGAAAAAAGTCTGGAGATTCGGCACACGACGATGGTCGATGTTTTTGTCAGGCTGCTTCAGACTCCATTTCTTAGGATAGGCGGTGAACGAGCTCTTCATGTCTTCATGAACGAGTTTTTGTAGATCCACCCCGAGTACACGGTAGCAGCGAATGACCTCATCCGTGCACACCCCCGTATCCGCAGGCACATCCCCGCCTGGGTACTCCAGCTTCACATAAGCCGGATCATAACGCACACTCATACTCGGGCGATCCAGCGCCGCATGGACCAGCCGTGAGGCAAATGTCTCGTCCTTCTGCATCTGTGACCTCGCCTTGTCCGCGAGTTGGCTGGTATCAGCATACAAGTGCAAACTGAACCACCAACTAATGGCGACCATGCTCAGAGCTATACCCAATGACTTCATGACTGACTTCTTGTTTCGAAGAAATGCATCAATCTCTACCACTGCAAGGTTGCGGCGCAAACTGTTCGTCACTTGACATCATTCATCGCCTGCCTTCTGACTAGCGCGCTCACAACCAACTACCCCATCGCATGATCTCCCTGCAAAAGTTCTTCGGCAAAACAGACGTCTTTTATGATCTCCTGGAGGCGAGCGCTGAAGAAGCTCGTATCAGCATCAAAGCCCTGAGGGCCCTGATTGCTCAGCAGCCTGCTGGCCGCAGCTTGGATGATCTCATTCTGTCCCGTCGCAAGGACAAGGTCATCACGGAAAAGATAGACGAAGCCCTCTGCCGCACTTTTGTCAGTGACCTCGAGCGTGAAGACGTGGAGCAGCTTGCCAACGCGCTCTACAAGATCCCGAAGACTGTCGAAAAAATCGCTGAGCGCATCATCATTGCGCCAGCACGGGTCGATGCAGTCGATTTCACCAAGCATCTCACCATGATGCAGGATGCCGCCGACACCGTGGTGCTGATCGTTCAGGAACTGCGCAAAAAGCTGCACCTGGAGCGCGTCAAAGATCACAACGCCAAACTCCAGTTCATCGAAGGCGAGGCCGACAAACTCATGCTCGACATGCTTCGCGACCTTTATTCCGGCAAGCATGAAGCTGTCACCGTCATTTATCTCAAGGACCTCTATGATCTCATGGAGAAAGTCTATGACCGTTGCCGTGATGCGGGCAACGTCGTCTCCCATATCGTTCTGAAATATTCTTGAGAAACGTGCATGACCTCCGCCCTGCTCCTGCTTTTCGTGGTGCTGCTGGTGGTGTTGGCCTTTGAGTACATCAATGGCTTTCACGACACCGCCAACGCTATCGCCACCGTGGTTTCCACCAAGGTCCTGACACCTCGTCAGGCCCTGCTCCTGGCCTCATCAACCAATCTCATCGGTGCCTTTTTTGGTCAGGCTGTGGCCAAGACCATGCACAGTGGCCTGATCGATGACAAAATCGTCGCCGTCACCACCATCACCATCTTGTGCGCCATGCTTGGTGGCATCATTTGGAATCTGATTA
Source organism: Verrucomicrobiaceae bacterium (assembly GCA_947463285.1). GTDB lineage: Bacteria > Verrucomicrobiota > Verrucomicrobiia > Verrucomicrobiales > Verrucomicrobiaceae > Prosthecobacter. The sequence goes on from CANHTV010000210.1 coordinate 2,665, forward strand.
CCTGGTGGTTTGGCATGCCCTCAAGCTCCAGTCATGCGCTCATCGGCGGCCTGATCGGTGCAGCCATGGCCTCCGCCCCAGGAAGCTGGAACTGGAACGTACTCATCTGGTCACGCGCCAAGATCGACTCCAAAACCGGTCTGCCCACAGACAGCATGGAGGGCATTTTCCACAAAGTCGTCATCCCGATGATCTCATCACCGCTGCTTGGCCTGACGATTGGCTTTGCCGTCATGGGCCTGCTGTTCTTGCTGATCCGCAACTGGCGTCCGTCCACGGTGAACTCCTTCTTTGGCAAAATGCAGATCCTTAGTGCTGGCTACATGGGCTTTGGCCACGGTCTTGCAGACGCGCAAAAGACCATGGGCATCATCATGCTCACTCTTTATGCCTCCACCTCCGCTGGTGAGCTCGACAATTTGCCCTCCTGGTTGCATTTCCTGCGTGTGCCAGACAAGAGCGCTGGCATCCCATCATGGATCGTCTTGACCTGTGCGCTCACCATGGCCGCTGGCACCTATGCAGGGGGCTGGCGCATCATCAAGACTTTGGGGCACAAGATGGTCAAAATGAAACCCGTGCATGGTTTCGCCGCTGAGACCACCGCCGCCACCATCCTCGCCGTCACTGGCACCATGGGCATGCCAGTGAGCACCACGCACACCATCACCACCAGTATCATGGGCGTGGGTGCAGCTCGCCGTTGGAATGCCATTGAGTGGAGCCTCGTGGAGCGCATCGTCTGGGCCTGGGTCATGACCATCCCCGTCACGGCCTTCCTCGCCTACATCATCTACAAGGTTGTTGCCCTGTTCATGTAATGGTTGTGAGTCTTGCTGGAAGTACATCAGCGCAGATTTCCGCTCAAACGATTGTCTCGAAAGATTCAAAATTTTTGACACTAGGAAAAGCCTGCGCGTATGCTCACTCCTGCCTTCTCAATCAACCATGCGCACGATGCCTTCACAGCTTCTGGACAAAACCTTCCGCTCTCATGCTCCGGGCTTTTGGTCGGAAAAGAACATTTCTGTCAGTGACTGGAACTCCTCCTCATGGCAGCTGCGGAACCGCATCACCACGCTGGCCCAGCTTGAGGAGCACATCACGCTGACCGATGAAGAGCGCGCGGGCGTCCTGCTCAGTGGCAACAAGCTGGCCATGGCCATCACGCCGCATTATTTTAACCTGATCGACCCCGAAGATCCTGAATGCCCCATCCGCCGTCAGGTCATCCCGCGCATTGAGGAGACCTGGGAGGATCCCGATGAAATGGCCGACCCCTGTGGTGAAGACAGTCACATGCCTGTCCCCGGTCTGGTGCATCGTTACCCCGACCGCGTGCTCTTTCTCGTCACCGACCGCTGCGCCAGTTATTGTCGCTACTGCACCCGCAGCCGCGTTGTCAGCGGTGTGGGTGAACAGGAGCTGCATACCGACTACGAGGCCGCCTTCCGTTACCTGGAAAAGCATGACGAAATCCGTGACGTACTGCTCAGCGGTGGGGATCCCCTGCTCTTCTCAGATGCCAAGCTGGAAGCCATCTTAAAGAGACTGCGTTCCATCCCGCACATCGAGTTCGTCCGCATCGGCAGCCGCGTGCCCATCTTCCTGCCGCAGCGCATCACCCCAGAGCTCTGCCAGATGCTGCAAAAATATCATCCGCTCTGGATCAGCATCCACACGAATCACCCACGCGAGCTCACCACCGAGGTCAAAGAAGCCCTCGATCGGCTCGCCAATCATGGCGTGCCTCTCGGTAATCAAAGCGTGCTGCTGCGCGGCGTGAATGACGATGCCGAGGTCATGAAAAGCCTCATGCAAAAGCTGCTCATGTGCCGCGTCAGGCCCTACTACCTGTATCAGTGCGACCTCATCCAGGGCAGCTCCCACCTGCGCGCCAGCGTCAGCGCCGGTGTCGAGATCATCGAGGCCCTGCGCGGTCACACTACAGGCTATGCCGTGCCCCAGTTCGTCATCGACGCCCCAGGCGGCGGCGGCAAAGTGCCTGTGAATCCTGACTACGTGCTTATCCGCGATGAGCAGCGCACCGTGATCCGCAACTTTGAAGGCCGCACCTTCGAATACCCCGAGCCCGCCATGGTGCGTGTGCGTCCCTGAGCGAAACAGATCACCAGAGTAAACCACTCATGACCACTGATAGGCACTAATGTCAGCCATTCCGTGGCTTGGAACATGAGTGATCATTAGAGAAGATTAGTGGTTTCTTCTGTCCGGGGCGAGACAACGGAGGCTTTGCGCTGGCGTACATGATTAACCACCACTCACCGCTCACCGCCGAACCAGACGCTCATAGACTGCCCGCTGTAGCCGGTCATTTCCAGATAGCCACGGCCGGTGATGGGCTGTCCGTGGCTTTGGCCGCTGTAGTCCACGGCGCCTTCCCAGTAGCCTAAGCCTGGGGTGGAGGCGGCACTGAACTCTTGGTTCGGCATGGCGGCACGGCATTGCAGGGTGAGGCCATGCACGGGGATCTCGATCTGCCACTGGAGGGGGTAATCTGCACCGCTGGGAGAACGCCAGACTTCGCCAGCGGTGAGCTTAAAATAGGCGGCGCTGAGTGAGATGACGCTGCCGTCTGGCTTGATCAGGGTGCCAGCATTGGAGCCCGGCGCTGCCCCGCGTAACTGAAAGAGCATGAGCTCGCTGCCATCACTGAGCTGGGCGCTGAACCAGTCCCAGCCCTGCGTGCCTTTTTCCAAAAAACTGGTGCCAAACTCATGGTCCATCCAGCTTTCACCTCGGACCTCATGCGCCACGCCCGCGATGGTGAGGCTACCACGCGAGGGCATGCGTGTGTGGGAGTAATAATGGCTGGCATTTCCCGCCGTGAGGCCTTTTTGACTGATGCCATCGCGGCCATGGATGACGACGGGCTTCCCCGGCACGAGATCCAGCTTCAGGGTGATGTCGCGGTCCTGAGCGCTAAGCTGCATGGTGCCATCAGCGGCCACTTGCATCTGCCAGTCCTCATTCCAGACGCGCTCTGCGGTGGCTCCGGCCAGACCTGGGCCTGCGCGGTTCAGGCGGTCGGCGTGATGATACTGCGCGGCCTCCAGATCACTGACAGCGAAGTGGGCCATCCACACATCTCGCAGCGCCCAGGGTGATACGGTTGCGGGTGTGGTGGCTGCGCCGATGCGGAAGAAGGTGAGTTGATAACCAAAGCGGCGGCCTTCAGCCGTGGCCACATTGCCAGTGTAATACCACCACTCGATCTTGTGCTCGGGATGCTGGCCATGGTCGCGTGGAAAGGCATACAAGTAGCCCGGCATCGCGGGTTTCCACTCCTGAGCACTGGCGGGCAAGGCGGCGACGAGGAGGAGTAAGGCGAGCCAGGAGCCGCGCGTCACACGCCAGGCTGGATACAGACCTGCGGCCATGGTGCCGAGCACCGTCAGGACAGTGGAGCCTAACAAAAAGAGCCAAGGCGTGTGAAACTGAATGCTCCAGCCAAAGCTCTGTGGATTGATGACATGGATAAGCACCAAGGAGAGCAGGATGCCGACGATCAGCCCCAGCACCTGACTCACCAGCCCGAGGATGCCGGCCTCCAGGACGATGGTGCGCCGCACCTGCCCGGCATCCGCACCAGCGATACGCAGCAGGCGAATTTCCTCACGACGCTCCAGCACCAGCGTCAGCATCGTGGCCGCCACACCGGCCATGGCGACGAGGATGGCGATGATCTCCAGCGCCCAGGTGATGGCAAAGGTGGCGTCAAAGATGCGCAGCACCTCCCCGCGCAGTCCGGCATTCGTAAAGATGGCGACAAAGCCATGGCCATCCAGCTTCTTGGTGAGTTCATCACGCACCGCGTCAGCATCAAAGCCGGGCTTTAAAAACAGCGCCACATGCGTGGGCAGACTGTTGCCAAACCATTGCTGAAATTGTTTCTGATCCATGGTGATGGTGCCACTGTCATTGGAGTAATCATAGAACTGCGCCGCGACTCGGAACTCGCGAGGTCCCTTGGGCGTGGTCAGC